>CAJXIK010000121.1 GCA_913054445.1 uncultured Bermanella sp. | reverse complement strand
GGGGCCGTTAGCTCAGTTGGTAGAGCAGTTGACTTTTAATCAATTGGTCGCTGGTTCGAATCCAGCACGGCCCACCATCAAAGCGGAAAATGAATTATCTATGCCATCTAGATGATTCGCGCAGTATACAAGTAGCTTGCGGGGCCGTTAGCTCAGTTGGTAGAGCAGTTGACTTTTAATCAATTGGTCGCTGGTTCGAATCCAGCACGGCCCACCATAATACGAAAAGGCAGAGTTTCTACTCTGCCTTTTTTTATGCCTGCTATTCCTGCTTATCGTTTTCTTTGTTTTACCCTTGTCACAGGTTTATGGGCAGGTGCCCTCTGTGTTAAAGTACGCCTCCCATATTTTTCACCCCAGTTGATCGCGATATTCCTATGTCTGAATCTGTTCTAGAAGCCCCGTCAAGCACACAGTCCTGGATACAAAATCACTTTTCTCAGGGTACCATGAGTGATCTGTCTGCTATTCAGGCGGCGGATTATGTGGCAAAAATTAAATCCCTGCTAATAGAGAAGAATGCGGTGCTGGTGGCGCACTACTACACCGACCCGGTAATACAAGCGTTGGCGGACGAAACCGGCGGGTGTGTGGCCGACTCCCTAGAGATGGCGCGCTTTGGTCGTGATCATGCGGCTCAGACCCTAGTGGTGGCGGGTGTTAAATTCATGGGGGAGACCTCCAAGATATTAAGCGCAGACAAGCGCATTCTCATGCCCACCCTAGAAGCCACCTGCTCCTTGGATTTAGGGTGTCCCATCGATGAGTTCAGTGCGTTCTGTGATCAGCACCCAGAGCGCACGGTGGTGGTGTATGCCAATACCTCCACCGAGGTGAAGGCCCGTGCCGATTGGGTGGTGACCTCCAGCATCGCCTTGGAAATAGTGCAGAAGCTCATGGATCGAGGCGAGACCATCCTCTGGGGCCCAGATAAGCACCTGGGGGCGTATATTCAGCGCATGACGGGGGCGGATATGTTGATGTGGGATGGTGCCTGTATTGTCCACGACGAATTCCGCGCTAAGGGTTTACAAGACCTTAAAAAAGTCCACCCAGACGCCGCTGTGTTGGTGCACCCAGAATCCCCCGAGGCGGTGGTTAAGTTGGCCGATGTGGTGGGCAGCACCTCGCAGATTATTAAAGCCGCCCAAATCCTACCCAACAAGCACTTTATCGTCGCCACAGACAAAGCTATTTTCTATAAAATGCAGCAGATGGCACCGGGTAAGACGTTTATTGAGGCGCCCACGGGGGGCAGTGGGGCAGGCTGTAAGAGTTGTGCTCATTGCCCGTGGATGGCCATGAACGGCCTCGAGAATCTGTATGAATGCCTGCTACACGGTCACAATGAAGTTGAGGTGCCTGCCACCACGGCACAGCGGGCGATGCTGTCATTGAATCGTATGCTGGACTTCGCCAAGGAGCATGGAGTGCAAAGCCAGGGTCGCCAGTTTTAAGCGCGGCCTTTAAATCTTAATCTCTTCATCGCTGGCTTTCATCTCTTTCGCCCGCTGCTCGATGCGGGCCGCCACTAAATAGTTGCCCTCGCTTAGTTCCTGTGCGCTGTCGAGTTGCTTGAGGGCCTTGTCACTCTGGCCGGTGAGATACAAGAATTCCGCCCGCGCCCTAAATAGCGCTACTTTATTGCCAGCCCTGCCTTCCGCCTCGCTTAGTTTTTGCCAAACCCCTGGGTCATTGTGACGAATTTGCGCGTGGCGTCTGAGGGTGTTGGCGGCCAAGTGAAAATGCCCCTGACGAAACAAGAGGTCGCTGTAGGTGAGGGTGAGTGGGTGGTTGTCTGGGTTTTGTTTGAGTAGCTCGCCGACCTGCGTCATGGCTTGCTGCTCGCGGCCCAGGTCAAACAATATCTGTGAATTTAATACCTGGAAGCTAATGCGGTGTTTATCAGCGGCCATGAGGGCATTTGATTGCACCAACGCCTGCTTGTATTTCTTTTGTTCCATGAGGAGTAGGGCGAGGGCATATTGAGCGATGGTCTTCTGGATTGGGTCCTTGCTGTTGCGCAGCTGGTCTTGGTAATAAGACAGGTTGTGGCTCTGCTTGCGGTAGTGAATCAGCAGGCTAGTGCGCATGAGCTGGTACTCGATATCCTCTTCGAGGTCGCCTGCGGCCGTGCTGGCGTTCATCGAGTCCACCCGTGCGGCGGCATCGCTGATGCGGTTTTCGGTGACTGGGTGGGTTAATAAGAATTCAGGGGGGCGTTCGCTGTATTTGTGGGCATCGTACATTTGGCGAAACATCTCGGGCATGCCGTTGGCGTTAAACTGGGCACCGGTGAGGGTGTGGAAGCCGATGCGGTCTGCCTCGCGCTCCCAGTCGCGGCTGTAGCTTAGGGACCATTGGGCGGCGGCGGCCTGGCTGGTCATGAGGCCGGCAAAGCCTGCCTCGGTGTTGTTGGTGGCCAGTAACATGATGCTGCCCAGCAAGGTGGCGATGGCGATGGGGGCCTGTTTGCGGCTCTCCTCTACCTGGCGTGCAAAGTGACGCTGGCTCAGGTGGGCCAGTTCGTGGGCGAGCACGGCGGCAAATTGGGCTTCGGTGTTGGCATGCAGGAATAATCCAGCGTTGATGCCGATGACACCGCCGGGCACCGCGAAGGCATTCAGCTGCTTGTTGTTGAGGAGGATAATCTCAAAGCGGCGATCGTTGACTTGGCTCTTGCTGGCCAGCCGATAGATGAGGTTTTCTGTGTATTCGGTTAATACCGGCTCGTGCAGGGTGCTGGTCTGGTGGCGTAGGTGGCGCAACCAGCTGCGCCCTAGAATGTGTTCTTGCTCTAGGGAGATTAAACCCGAGGCGGCGTCCCCTAGGCTGGGTAATTCGTTGCTGGCGCTGTGGCTGTGAATGCTGGCTACGAGTATGCAGAGGGTGAGTAGGTAGTGCATGCTGCTCCTTATGCTTAATATGTCGCCTGAAGGCACCTTTTAGAATAATATTAGCCTGAATTTTCACCCCTAGGCTAATCTATTTTATGACACAGGCAGTCGATGTGGTTTTGCAGGTGTGCGGGCTTAGGTGTCCGATGCCATTATTGAAAACAAAACAGGCGTTAAGTTCCATGGAGATAGGCCAAGTACTGAAAGTAGAAGCTTCGGACGCTGGGGCTTGGCGAGACATTCCGGCGTTTGTGGCGCTCAGCCCCCATGTCTTATTAGGGCGCGAAGAAGAGGGCGAATTGTTTGTTTTTTATATATTGAAAGGCGAATAATTCAGCTTCTAAAGTGCTGGCTTATTAAGAAAATTGCAGTGTAATTCTAAAAGGAGATTGAACGGCTTATGTCTATGATACGCCTCATTAGGGGTTGGGTTGATCGTTATTTTTCAGATGAAGAGGCGCTATTTTTACTGCTGCTGTTGGTGTCGGGATTTCTGGTGGTGCTGACCCTTGGCAGCATATTGGCCCCGGCCATCGCCAGCGTAATCGTGGCTTACCTGTTACAGGTGCCCCTGTCGCTGTTAAAGCGTCGCGGCGTCTCTCATTTGCTGTCCACGGTGATCGTGTTTGTGGGCTTCATTGCCATCTGTTTGGCCATGTTCTTAGTGATCTTTCCCGCCGTCTGGGCTCAGCTTGCCGAGCTATTTAACGAGTTGCCGAGGATGTTGGACAAGGTTCAGCACCTGATGATCGTACTGCCCGAACGTTACCCACAGCTATTTAGCGAGGAGCAAATTAAGACGTTAGCGGCCACCGCGGGTGAAGAGGTGGGGCGCGTCGGTCAGCGTGCTTTATCATTCTCACTATCGAAGTTGCCCAATATTGTGGCCATCCTTATTTATATGGTGCTGGTGCCCCTGCTGGTTTTCTTTTTCCTGAAAGACGGTGCCATGATGGTGCGTTGGTGGGTGTCGTTGTTGCCGCAAAAGCGGGAGTTGATTGGTGAAGTATGGGCCGAAATGGATCAGCAGTTTGCCAACTATATTCGTGGCAAGGTGGTTGAGATCATCGCGGCGGGCTCGGTCACCTATGTGGCGTTTGCGGTGATGGGCATTAACTATGCGGCGCTGCTGGCCATACTCGTGGGTTTGTCTGTGGTGATTCCTTATATCGGGGCGGCGGTGGTTACGGTGCCGGTGGTGTTGATTGCCTATTTTCAGTGGGGAATAAGCTCCGATTTCTACTATTTGGTGGCCATTTACTTCGTTATTCAGGCGCTGGATGGCAATGTGCTGGTGCCTCTGTTGTTTTCTGAGGCGGTGAACCTTCACCCTGTGGTGATTATTCTAGCGGTGTTGGTGTTTGGGGGGTTATGGGGTTTATGGGGAGTGTTTTTCGCCATTCCCTTAGCCACGTTATTCAACGCGGTGCTCACTTCCTGGCCCAAAGGGATCAAGGCGGCCAGTATTGATCAGGATGTGGGCGCATAAGCCGATATTTGTGCTTATCTATCCTTGGCGGGCCTTGCCACATGGGGGTTCGCTCAGTACCATTGCCATCTAATTTCTTATCATCGCGGAGATGGTTAAATGATCACCGGCAGCATCGTAGCTTTAGCGACACCAATGGCATTATCGGGCGCAGTAGACTGGCCTGCATTGAAAAAATTGGTCGAGATGCACATCGAACAGGGCACCGATGCCGTGGTGGCCATGGGCACCTCGGGTGAATCGGCCACGCTAGATACCAAAGAGCATCTAGAGGTGGTGGCCAAGGTAGTCGAATGGGTGGCGGGTCGCATCCCAGTGATTGCCGGCACGGGTGCCAACTCCACCAGTGAGGCCATCTATTTAACGCAGCAGGCGCAGAAACTCGGTGTGGATGCGGTGTTGCTGGTCACTCCTTATTATAATAAGCCCACTCAGGAGGGTTTGTACCTGCACCACAAGGCCTTGGCTGAAAGCTGTGCAGTGGATCAAATTCTATACAACGTGCCGGGTCGTACGGCGGTGGATATGCTGCCCGAAACCGTAGAGCGCTTGGCCGACTTCGACAATATTGTGGGCATTAAAGAAGCCACCGGCGATATTGCGCGAGCGGCTGATATTATCGCCCGTGTGGGTGAGCGTCTGGCAGTCTATTCGGGTGATGATGAAACCGCATGTGACTTAATCTTGGCAGGCGGTAAGGGCAATATTTCGGTGACTGCCAACGTCGCCCCGGCTAAGATGCACGAGTTGTGTGTGTTGGCCTTAGACGGTCAGGGTGAGCAGGCGCAGGCGTTGAACCAAGCGTTAATGCCCCTGCATAAAGCCCTGTTCGTGGAATCCAACCCTATTCCGGTTAAGTGGGCCTTGCATGCAATGGGCCTGATGGATGCGGGTATTCGTTTGCCGTTAACCCCGCTCGCCGAGCCGCTGCGTGAACCTTTGCGTAAGGTGTTGTCTCAGCTCAAGCTGGTTTGATTTAGTTGCCCCCAGCGCCGTGTAATGAATCGCGGCGCTGGGGGGTTTAGTGTCATTAAAAAATAATAAATGGAGTGCCCAATGCGTCTAATTGGCTTGTTTGTGCTGATGTTGTCCATGAGTGGTTGCAGTTGGTTGTTTTACGACCGTGATAACGATTACTTGCAGAGCGAGATTAGGCCAAATATTAAGGTTCCTAAGGCGGTGGCGTCGGTGAGTTTAACCCCTCAGCTGGCCATACCCGCGGTCAAGGCTACGCCATTGCCTGAAGAATTTAGCCTGCCGCGCCCACGAGCGTTGCTGGTTGAAGAGGAGCAAGACAGCACTCAGCTAACGGAATTGCAGGATCACGCACTGGAGGCCAACCTGCTGAAAGACGGCAATGGCACGCCCATCCTCAGGTTAAATGTATCGTTTGCCCGCGCTTGGGCAGCACTGGGCGGTTCCCTGAAAAGCGCAGACATTAGCATTACAGATTTAAATCGCAGCATCGGCACCTATTACATCGAGCTAGTCGTTGAGGGCGTCGAGGTAAAGCCTGGATTTTGGGCCTCTTTATTTGGTGCTAAGGTCGAGGTGGAAACCTTGCCGCTGCAGGTGAAGGTGAATCGTGCGCGCAGCGGTGTTTATATTGCGGTGCATAAAGACCTAGAGAACCTAGCGGAAGATCAACAGGCTCAAGATTTGCTGACGCGCATTCAAGAAACCCTATAAGGATTTTGTTAGGTGCGGTTTTGCAGTATCGGCAGTGGCAGTAAGGGCAATGGCACCCTAGTGCAGCACGACGAAACGATCGTCTTGATTGATGATGGTTTCAGTTTGAAAGACGTAGAATT
>CAJXIK010000120.1 GCA_913054445.1 uncultured Bermanella sp. | reverse complement strand
CGCGCCATACCGACCATCCTGTCAGCGCCGCTCCTGTGCATCCATGCACCCGCGGCATACCGTACATCCTGTACATATTTAGGCTTCCAGTACGCCAAAGATGGAACGGGCATTGAGGCCGTGTTTTTCCATGATCTCGCGCATGCGCTTCAAGGCTTCCACCTGAATTTGGCGAACCCGCTCTCGGGTGAGCCCTATTTCATGGCCCACTTCTTCGAGGGTGCTGGTTTCATAACCCCGTAGGCCAAAGCGGCGCGCGATGACCTCTCTTTGCTTCTCGGTGAGGTCCTCTAACCAACGGTCGAGGCTATTGCGTATGTCACTGTCTTGCAGCATCTGACAGGGGTCGCCGGCGGCATCATCTGCTATGGTATCTAAAATTGATTTTTCGCTGTTGTAGCCCAGTGGAGAGTCCACAGAGGCCACTCTTTCATTTAATCCCAACATGCGTTTCACATCGGCGACCGGTTTCTCCAGTAACGTGGCGATCTCTTCGGCACTGGGTTCGTGGTCGAGTTTCTGGGTGAGTTCGCGGGCCGCCCGTAAATAGACGTTTAATTCTTTCACCACATGGATGGGCAAGCGTATGGTGCGGGTTTGATTCATGATGGCCCGCTCTATGGTTTGGCGAATCCACCAGGTGGCGTAGGTCGAGAAACGAAAGCCGCGCTCTGGGTCAAATTTTTCCACCGCGCGAATCAAGCCTAGGTTACCCTCTTCTATTAGGTCCAGCAGAGTCAGGCCACGGTTAACGTAGCGCCGTGCTATCTTAACCACTAAACGCAAGTTGCTCTCTATCATGCGCTTACGGCCTTTATCGTCTCCTTTGCGAGCTAGGCGCGCAAAGTGCACTTCTTCTGCTGGGGTTAATAAGGGGGAAAAACCAATTTCATTGAGATAAAGCTGAGTGGCATCGAGATTTTTTTGGGTCTCTTTTTCTTTACTGGCAGAGCTTAACGGTTCTGCCTTTTTTTCCACTTTTACGGCTTTTACGGCTTTTACCTTCTTGACCGCCGCTTTCTTGGCCACCGGTTTATCGGCCTTGTTGGTGGTTTTAGGCGTTTTCACCGCCTTGACTGCGCGCTTACGTTTCGGTTTGACGTCCGCCACCGCCAAATCTGAATCTATCTCCTTATTTTGCAATTCCTTTTTTACCGCCATAGCTAGCCCCGCCAATTATCGTTGTAGTTATTTCGTTACTGCCTTAACTGTGTAAATAACTATTCAAAAGTCATTCCAGTAATTAAAAGCAGTTCGAACTAACGATATAAAACATAAAAAAATTGAATCTCGCCCTCAGGCGAAAGTTATTTTTTCACCTTGGGCAGATACAACATTGGATTCACTGGTTTCCCTTGGTGACGAATTTCAAAGTGTAATTTCACTTTATCCGTCCCACTGGAGCCGATCTCGGCAATGGATTGCCCGGCCTTTACCCGCTGACTCTCTTTCACTAACAAGCGCTTGTTATGTGCATAGGCACTGAGGAATTGCTCGTTGTGTTTGATAATCACTAGGTTGCCATAGCCGAGTAAACCACTCCCCGCATAGACCACCGAACCTGCCGCTGCTGCCGTTACAGATTCCCCCAAGCTCCCGCCAATATCAATCCCCTTGTTGGCGGGGGATTTTGCTGAAAATCTGGCGATTAGCTTACCTTTGGCGGGCCACGACCAAGCCACCTTACCCCGCTGTTGCCCTGCCACTGGGGTACTTTTAGGGTTTTTATAGGCACTGGCGCGGTGCTTGGGAGCGGCCTTGGGGGTCGTCGTCAAAGTTTTGCTGGCGCTTGCTGGTGAGCCCGAGGCGAATCGCGAAGGGTGCGCGACCGTTAATTTTTGGCCGGGGTATATAAGGTACGGCGCGCCGATGGCGTTAGCACGCGCTAACGCTTTATAGTCCCAACCATAACGCCACGCCAGTGAGAACAGGGTCTCACTCTTCTGCACCACATGAACATTGCGCGACTGCGCTGAGGTGCCAAACTTATCTTCCACCGCCACGAAGCCACTGCAAGCGTTAAGGTTAAATATGATCACTAGGGCCGAGACCCCCTTCAAGCAAAATGCCAAACAGGGGAAGTGTCGGGTATTTTGACGCATGAATGCTAGCAAGGGCTTCCATCTCATTATTATGTGGTTTTTAATTATCATGAATGCTCAAAAAGTTACCCTAAATTCTAAATTCTTCTAAAAAAATATTTTTCGCCCGCATCAACCCCCCTGCAAATGGCAGATGCCAATTTTTTGCAGGGGGATATTGACTCTAAGCCGCACCTAACCCGCTATATGGGGTTAACCTGTGGTTAATTTTCAGCCACCTTATTAAATGTTCGCTCTAAGATTATCACTAGGGCGAAGCCGAATAGGGCCGACAGGCTCACCAACAACAGCTGCGGATCTGCATGTTCGAACGGAGAAATAGGGTATTCGATCCAGGGCACAACATCCCCTTTGCTGTTGATACGAGTCTCTATCACTTCCTTCCAAGGCCAGAGTTTAAGCAGGGCCCCCAGCATGAAACCGGTTAACAAGGCCATGGTGGCGGACTTAAAGCGAGCCAACAGCCAGCCTAAGAAGCGCGAAAACAGCATTAACCCACACACACAACCCGCGGCAAAGATGCTTAAGGTATAAAGATCAAACGACTTTAGCGCGCCAATCACCACCCCATACATGCCCAATAACAGCAAAATAAAACTGCCCGAAATACCGGGTAATATCATGGCGCAAATGGCCAGGGCACCAGATAAAAATAGGCTCAGGGCGCTGACCTCTATCTGCGTGGATGCAGACAGGCTAATCATGGCCGCCACACCGGCACCTAGGGTTAATAAACTGCCGCGCTGCCAATTCCAGCGTCCCACCTGACGGCCCACATAGAGCACAGATGCCAATACTAAACCAAAAAAACACGGCCAAATAAACATGGGGTAGTGCTCTATGGCAAAATGCAAGACACGCGCAAAGAGCACGATACTGGTGAGAATACCGGCCAACAGGCTCACTAAAAATGTGCCATCTAGTTGTTGCCAGGTGGGCTTAAGCCCATTTTGAAACACGCTCTTTAAGGTATCTAGGCCAATATTTTTAATGGCGTTGATTAAACGCTCGTATATGCCGGTCACTAAGGCGACGGTACCGCCCGACACACCAGGCACCACATCCGCGGCCCCCATGGCCATGCCTTTCAAAAAATTCCACATCCGTTTAGCCTCTCATTGCCTTAGTACCCGATAACATGGGCACAAATTTTACCGCTTCTAATATTTCTTTTTTATAACCGTCTTCCGTGCGAGTGACCAGAGTTAGCTGCTGATCGTCCCCCACTCCCACCGGCATGATTAAGCGCCCGCCGATATTCAGCTGCTGGGTTAGCTGCTGGGGAATCGTCTCGGGCGCCGCCGCCGAGAGGATGGCATCGTAGGGGCCCTCCTGCGGCCAGCCCCAGTTACCGTCTGCGTGCTTGAAGCGCACGTTGTTCACACGCAGCAAGGACAAGCGTTGCCGCGCCTTCTTTTGCAAGCCCTCGATGCGCTCCACGCTGTAGATGCGCTGGGCCAGCTGCGACAACACTAGGGTCTGGTAGCCACACCCTGTGCCTATTTCCAGCACACTGTGCAAGGGCCCGCTATTAAGCAACAGCTCGGTCATCTTGGCCACGATATAGGGGCGGCTAATGGTCTGAGCAAAGCCGATGGGCAGGGCGGTGTCTTCGTAGGCGCGATGACTTAAAGCTTCGTCCACAAAGATGTGGCGCGGGGTCTCCGCCATGACGGCGAGTACCTCAGGGTTGCGGATGCCTTGCTCGATCAAGCGCCCCACCAGCCGGTCCCGAGTACGCTGGCTGGTCATGCCGATGCCCTGCAATTGCAGTGGCGTCACAGTGTTAGCCCCTCAAGGCTGGCCTGCACCGCAAAGGATGTCATGTCGACCTTAATGGGAGTGATGGAGACTCGATTCTGTGACAGCGCATAAAAATCGGTGCCCGGCCCGGCGTCTTGGGGGGCACCCACACCACTGATCCAATAACATTCTTTGCCGCGCGGGTTGATGGACTTAACCGGGTTATCGCTGCGCTGACGGTGCCCGAGGCGAGTCACCTCTATGCCGGTGAGTTGCTCATAGGGCACATCGGGCACATTGATATTCAATACGGTATTGCTGGCAAACGTCCGCTTATCTAGCTGACGCAATAACGCTAGGGTGACTCTGGCGGCGGTGGCGAAGTGGGTCTTGCCCATCAGAGAGACCGCCATGGGCGTGTGCTCTAAGAAACGCCCCTCCATGGCCGCCGCCACGGTGCCAGAATACAAGACATCGTCCCCTAGGTTAGCCCCGGCATTGATGCCCGATATGACCCTCTGCGGCTGGCTGGCGCACAGGCTATTGATGGCCAAGTGCACACAATCGGTAGGGGTACCATTGATACTGATGATGCCCTCGCTTAAATGAAGGGGGTGTAGCGGGCGATCTAGGGTTAAGGAGTTACTGGCACCGCTGCGGTCGCGGTCGGGGGCCACCACCGTCACCTGGAAACCGGCCGCCTGACACTGGGCCAGCAACATGGCTAGGCCAGGCGCATGCACCCCATCATCGTTGCTGAGTAATAAGTGCATGTTATTGGCTGGCCTCTTGCTCGGCATAGTATTCCCGCGGGGCCTCTTGGATATCCCCTAATTCGGCGAGTATGGAGGTGGCAAAATAACCAGATGCCAACGAAAAACGTAACACTAGGTCGTCCCCTTGCCACATCCAGAATAAATCGGGCACGAGCATACGCGCGGCGCGGCGCTCTTGCTTTAGGCCCTTGTTGACTAAGCCCTCACAAAAAACTGGGTTGGCCGCGGCTACCTCTGCTTCGATGGCCAACAACTCGCCCGCCGCCAAGGATTCATTTTTGCCCCATAGGGCGCAGGTGGGGTGAATGCGGTTCGTGCGCCAACGCTGTAATTCTTCGCTACTGCCCTCTTGGCTAAAGCCACGAAGACTGCCAGCAAAACCAAACACTTCCCCCGCCATGGGTCGGTCCCAGCTATTTAGCTCGATGCGCTTGGCCAGCATCTCATTAAACAAGAATGAGCGCGCCGCCGAAATATACATAGAGCCCTTTTGTTTGTTGCGGGGACGTTTGCCATTGGCAAACATGTTGTGGGCTTGCTGGAGGTTATCGCCGTCATTGCCGAAACGTTGGCGGCCAAAATAATTGGGCACCCCCCGTTGTCGAATTAATTCTAGGCGCTGCTCTATCGCTTGCTTGTCGCCGGTCATGTTGCGCAACACGATGCGAAAGGCATTGCCGCCCAAGGCCCCGCGTTTCAGCTTCACACCATAGAAACCCTGGCTTAGCAGGGTGAATTCCGGCTTAGAAAATACATGGCTGAGATCTGGCAGCTTGTCCTTATAGGGGATGCTAAACCATTGGCGGGTAATAGCATGACGGTCCTTCAAACCGGCATAGCCCACGGCTTTTAGATCAACCTTGGCATGGTTGGCCAACTTACGGGCCAACCAGTGGGTGTTGGTGCCTTGTTTTTCGATGAACAAGAAGAGGTGGGGGCCGGACGCATGTAACTGGCGATTACTTAACTCAGTGACCTGAAAGTCTTCCAGCTGCGTGCGGAAAAAGCCCTTCACCGCTAATTTTGGGTACGCCGTGGGCCACTGGCTATTAAATTCCGTCATGCTTTACTCGTTACTGTTGTTAACATCGACACGCCTCAACAAGGCCACCGCTTCCACGGCAATGCCTTCTTTACGCCCCACAAACCCTAGCTTCTCGGTGGTGGTGGCTTTTACATTGACCTGATCTAGCACTAGCCCTAAATCGCGGGCAATGTTGTCACGCATGGCCTGAATGTGTGGGGCCATCTTGGGGACCTGCGCCATGATGGTTAAATCTACATTCACCACCTGATAATTTTTTTGTTGCACGCTGGCATAGACGTGTCGCAACAAGTCACGGCTATCGGCCCCCTTATAGGCGGGATCGGTATCGGGAAAGTGATGGCCAATGTCGCCCAAAGCCGCCGCCCCTAGCAATGCATCGCTCAAGGCATGCAGGGCTACATCGCCGTCGCTGTGCGCCAGTAATTCACACGCGAAGGGAATGTGCACCCCGCAGATGATGACCTCGGCCCCTTGTTTGGCCGCCGAGAATTTATGAACATCAAAACCATGGCCTATGCGGTAGGGCATCGGGTATTCCTTGTGGGTG
>CAJXIK010000119.1 GCA_913054445.1 uncultured Bermanella sp. | reverse complement strand
TATCATGGCAAAGAAAGCGGTGGAGCCTGCTTTGAAATTTTATTTGCCCGCGACTTCGCCACCCAGCAAGATTTAAAGCTCGATTCAGGAAGCCATGCGAACCCATAAACATGCTGAAATTCGCTATCATGGCAGTGAAGGCGGTGGAGCCTGCTTTGAGATTTTATTTGCCCGCGACTTCACCACCCAGCAAGATTTAAAGCTCGATTCATGAAGCAATCCTAATCAATAAAAATGACGGGGCTTCCTCAGCATACTATTTCACAGGTCATTTCATGAGCCATATTCTCATCGTGGACGACGAGCCAGATATCCTCGAGCTGCTCGCCATCACCATTCGCCGCCTGCACCTAACCCCAGTCAGTGCAGCCAACATCCACGAGGCAAAAGCCTGCCTGAGCCAGCAGAGCTTCCAACTGTGTTTAACCGACATGCGCCTGCCCGATGGCTCGGGCATGGAACTGATTACACATATTCAGCAACAATACGCCGACCTGCCCGTGGTGATGTTAACCGCCTACGGCAGCGTGGATGTGGCCATAGAAGCCATGAAGGCGGGGGCCTTCGACTTTCTATCCAAGCCGGTGGAGCTGGACAAGCTGCGCTCCATCATACAAAACGCCATACGCTTAGATGCAGCGCCTCAATCGCCAGATAATAAAACACAAATACCCGGCATCATCGGCCAATCGCAGGCCATCGAGCGCCTCAACGACCAGATTAACAAGGTAGCTCGCAGCCATGCACCGGTCTTTATTCACGGTGAGTCGGGAACCGGCAAGGAATTAGTGGCCCGCGCCATTCACAACCTAGGCCCTCGGGCGGAGCAGCCATTCATCGCGGTAAACTGTGGTGCCATTCCCGCCGATCTCATGGAGAGTGAATTTTTTGGCCACAAGAAAGGGGCCTTCACCGGTGCCAGCGGCAACAAAGAGGGCTTCTTTCAGGCGGCACATGAAGGCACCCTCTTCCTCGACGAGGTGGCCGACCTACCATTAAGCATGCAGGTTAAATTGCTGCGCGCCATTCAGGAGAACCGAGTGCGCCCGGTGGGCAGCGAGACCGAGCTGGCGGTGGACGTGCGCATACTCTCTGCCAGCCACAAAGATTTACAGATGGAAGTAGACGACAAAAACTTTCGTGAAGACTTGTTCTATCGCCTAGATGTGATCAACCTGCAGGTGCCGCCTCTGCGTGAGCGCCTAGACGATGTGCCCCTGCTGTGTGCGCACATCTTGCAACGCTTCGCCCAGTCGCTAAACAGCCCGCCCGTTCAACTGAGCCACAACGCCCAACACCTCCTGCAAGAATATTATTTCCCGGGCAATGTGCGTGAATTGGAAAACATCCTACAACGAGCCGTCACCTTGATTGACGGCTCACAGATAGAGGTCAATGACCTGCACCTAAAAAGCGTACAGCCCGCTACAAACCACCAAGAGCTGTCACATCAATTGGCACCAGGCGAGACCCTAGAGGAATATTTAGAAGATGCCGAGCGCGCGATACTGATGCGGGCCCTAGAGCAATGCCGCTGGAACAAGACCGCCGCCGCCGAACAACTGGGCATGAGTTTTCGTTCCATGCGTTATCGCTTAAAGAAGCTGAGAATAGATTAAAACGGGTAAATCGACTCGGCATACGTTGCCAACTCTTGCAGTAATTCATGCTTTTCTGGCGGCGCCTGAGCGGCCGCCTCATTTAAAGCCACGGCAAAAGCCTGGTAGTTTAATGCTGCGCCATCTTGCGCCCCCAGTAACTTCTGCTTACGGTACTCTTCCCAGCGCTCGTGTTCATCCCCTTGCAGGCTCTGCGGGTAATTACGCGCACGGTAGCGAAAAAACATCTCTTGCAGACGTCGATCCTGAAAAGCCAGCTGCAAATCCGCCAACGCCTCTGGGTGAGCTTCGCGAATCTGCGCCATGGCGGCCTTATCGCTGTGGTTAAAAAACCCGCCGCTGTAGAGCATGGCATCTGGGTCGGTGACCGCCGCGAACTCACGATTCATGACCGCTTGCAGTTTTTGGCTGAGGTCTGGCCCCTGCTTAATCATGTGCAGGTGCTCGCGCATCTTGGCCCCGTTAAAGCCCCAGCGCGCGGCAATGTCTGCATCGACCATCTTAGCCGGTAACACCACCGGGCATTTATTGATATGAATACTCTTAAGCGGCAAGCGTTCCATGCCCGCTGGCATCTGCTCTTTAGGGGTGAAGAGGCGCGCTTTTATTTCTTCGCAAGATAGCGCAAACAAGGGTGAAGGGTCGCTCATCAAATCAAAGCAGATGATGGCATTTTTATTGGTCGCATCCACCGCTAGGGGCACCATCATAGCGGCACAGCCCTTGTCCACTCCGAACATGCCCGAGATGTGCAGCAGCGGGCGCTTGTTGACGGTATCCAGCATGCTCGCCGCCCTATCTTTACGCCGCAGATCAAACAAGTGCTGATACAACTTGGGCTGCTTTTCTTTTATTAACTTGGCCAAACCTATGGTGGCGTACACGTCGCTTAAGGCATCGTGGGCGTTTTCATGGACGATGCCGTTGGCGGCACTGAGTTTTTCCAGCCTAAAGCTGACCTTACCGTCTTCTCCCTTGGGCCAGTTAATGCCCTCTGGGCGCAAAGCATAGGCGCAGCGCATCATATCTAGGATATCCCAGCGGCTGTTGCCGTGTTGCCACTCTCGCTGGTAGGGATCGTGAAAATTACGGTACAGGGTATGACGCGTCACCTCGTCATCGAAGCGTATGCTGTTGTAACCGGCCACGCAGGTGCCGGACACGGCAAAGATATCATTGATGCGCTTAATGAAGGCCGCCTCCACCATGCCTTTTTGCTGGCACAGTTGCGGGCTAATGCCAGTGATGAGGCAAGCCATGGGGTGAGGTAGGTAATCGTCACTCTGACGGCAATAGAAGTTTTCGGGTTCATCTATTATGTTGAGGTCGAGGTCGGTGCGAATACCTGCAAACTGACAAGGGCGATCCCACACTGGGCTGACCCCAAAGGTTTCAAAGTCGTACCAAAAAATAGATTCGCTCATGGGCCACGCGCCGTCATAACAAACAAGGCCCGATTCTAACCAATTTCCCTAGGCTCCACAGCTGGCGATTCCATTATATTCAGATTTGATTAAATATTAGTCAAAGCGCCCCCCCTATAATTGAGGCTTAGCGGCTAAATGCGCTTAGCTCAAAATACTAAAGCCAACTTTGATCAGGCCAATTCCACAATACCCTGCCATGACTTGCCAGTGAGCACCAGCCGTATAGAATAGCCCCCATATTTCTCATTCCCATGCTCTTCATATATAAGAATTAGGCAGTTAGCTCATGGCAGCGTTTTTAAAAAATTTGTTCACTCCCAAATGGCAACATTCAGATGCCGCCGTGCGCCTGGCCGCCATAGATGCCAACACCGAAGTGAAGATCATCGACACTCTGGCAGCCAACGATAGCGACCGCGCGGTACGCCTTAAAGCCATCGGCCTGTTACAAGGCACGGCCAGCCTCATAAACTTGCTCGGTGACAAGGACAGCCAAGTGAAGCAAGCCGCTAGCCAGCAGTTTTTAGCGCTCAGCCTAGGCTCGACAGACAGCCAGCAACAGCTCGTAAACATTGCCAGCATCCAAGATAGCCAACTGCTCATGACCATCGCCACTATGATGGGCAATAACGAACTGGCGCAGGCCGCCCTCGCCAACATCGAAGATGAGACGCAGCTGGTTAACTTTATCAATCACAGTGCCAGCGCCAAGGCCCGACAGCTGGCCATGCAGAAGATAGAACAACCGGCGCTTCTCAAGGCCATAGAGAAACAGTTTAAGAATAAAGACAAAGCCCTGACCCGCTTGGCGAAAAATAAGCTCGCCGCCATTCATGAAAAAGAACAAGCGCAACAGCTGGCTATCCGCCACACCCATAGTTTACTGGTCAATGCTCAACAACTGGCCAGCGCCAACTTCAAGCCCACTTTTTTAGCCGAACTGACTCACCTAAAGCAAGCCTGGCTCAAGGTGAACAGCAGCGAATCCCAACAGGCCGAGTTTTCGGTGGCCATCGCCCGCTGTGATAAAACCCTATTAGATAACCAACAACGCCAGGCCGAACAGCTGACACTGCAACAAAATACCCTAGACGCGCAAAACCAACACCAGCAGGCTCTGGATTCGATGCAGCAATTATTTGAAGCGTGTAAGTCAGGCAACAAAGGGTACGAGAAAACCCTCACCCGCGACCTTGCAGACCTCTCCCAGGCATGGCAACAGGCCAGCGCATTAAATAAGCCCGACGGCGTGAGCCAAAAAGAATTCGATGCCCTGCTCACACCCCTGCTTAACTTGCAAGCCAGCCTCGACACTCTCAACAGCATGCCGCACACCAGTGCCGATGAGGGTAATGACTACCCCACTCACCTAAAGCAATTAAAAAATTGTGAATCGCTCATTAAAAAAATCAACTGGCCCAGCGAATTTCCGGCCGGTAAGCAACTGCATGCCTTAGAGGCTGAACGAGCACGGCAGCGCAGCGCAATTGAGCAACATAAAAAGAATGAACAGCACACCCTAGGGTCGCTCAGTGCGCTATTGAGCCAACTGGAAAGCAGCATCGAAGAGGGCCAACTTAAAAGCGCCAAACAACAAGAGGGCAAGATTCGCAAACTGATTAAGCAGCTGCCACCGCAACAAGATAAAAGCCTGCATAATCATTTTCAACAGCTCAGCAGTCGAATTAACGAACTCAAAGATTGGCAGGGTTTTGCCGCCGCCCCAAAATTTGAGAGCCTGTGTGCCCACATGGAAAAACTGATTAGCGCACAAATGGATGCTAAACAGCGCGCGCACATCATTCACGACCTGCAAGAACAATGGAAGGCACTGGGCGGCCTTCCCGACAAGCAACAACACCAAGCCTTGTGGACGCGCTTCAAGCAAGCCGCCGACACCGCCTACCTGCCTTGCAAGCAATACTATCAAGACCTGTCCAAGGTTAAGCAATATAACCAGCTACAAAAAGAAGAAATTTGCCAGCAACTAGAAAACTTCTTCGAGAAAAATGACTGGCAAAGTGCCGACTGGAAAGCCATACAAACCTTGCTCGACCACGCGAGCCATGAGTTTAAAAAATACAGCCCAGTTGAGAACAGCGTACACAAGACCCTGCAAGCGCGCTTCCAACAGGCCAGCAAGCAGATTCATGGCAAGATCGTCGGTTTCTACCAAGACAACGCCCAACAAAAGCAAGTGATCATAGACAGCATCATCGCCCTGCAACAACAGGACGATTTAAACGCGGCCATCGAAGAGTGCAAACAGCGACAGCAAGACTGGAAGCGCATAGCGTCTGCCGGACGCCGAGAACACGGCCTCTGGAAAACCTTCCGCGAGCAATGTGACACTCTGTTTAATCGCCGCACGGCCGAAAATCAGGCCCACAAGCAACAGCAGAATGCCGAGAAAAACCAAGCCAATGCTTTAGTAGAGCAGGCCAGCTTGCTTCTAGAGCAGGCCGAGCATGACGCCCTGCAACAACTCAGCGCATTGCAACTGTCTTTACAGCAGCTGACACTCGCACCCTCCTTCATGGAACAAAAAAATCAGCAGCTCAATAAAATTGAAGAGCAAATACAGCAGCAGCGCCGAGCCAAAAAACAGCAGGCACAACAACAATTGTGGCTCGATGCCATGGCACTGAGCCAGCAATTGGCTCAATGGGAGCTGACTCAGCAGGGAGACCCGCAGGCGCTGAGCACAAGCATTCAGCAAGCGACACTTCCCAAGGGAGCGGCCGAAGCTCTGCAACAACGACTCAACCAGCAGCAATCCCACAGCAATGACGACTACCTGACATTGTGCCTCGCCCTCGAAATTTGCCAAGACACCCCCAGCCCCAGCCACGACCAAGCTGCACGCATGGCCTTACAGGTACAGCGCCTACAGGAAAATATGGGCAAAAAACTCCCAGATGCATACCAACACGTTAAATCATTACAGTTAGAGTGGTTTGCCTTAAGCGCCAACGGCGAGCAATACCTCGAATTTGCCACACGATTCCAGGCCACACTGTCCAAAACAGGTTAAATAGCCGCCAACTTTACGGCTAATTCAAACTATTTTACGTCTTACAATAAAATAGTTTGACGCATACTGACCAGATGCGTAATATCCGCCCCACTCAGACGCGGGATGGAGCAGTCTGGTAGCTCGTCGGGCTCATAACCC
>CAJXIK010000118.1 GCA_913054445.1 uncultured Bermanella sp. | reverse complement strand
CCAGTTAAGGGGGCATAGGGGTCTAAAAAATGGTGAAAAGGGCCATTATGGTTGATTATGACAAAATAATAATCACCGTGGGAGCGCTGGAATTATTTAATGCAGGGTAATGAGAGTCGGCCACGGGGTGGCCTCGTACGAGGGCAGCCCCTGCCCGATTTACACAGGCACGAGGGCAGCCCCTGCCCGATTTACACGGGCTTAGAGATGCCCAATAATCCTAGGTCACCCATCTTTTTTAATAGCTTATGCAGGGGCTCGCGCCCGGCTTTTTCCCATTCATCCACATAAGGGTCCCGTTCTTTGTCGACGAAGTCACTCACCGTCTTGCGCAGGGCAATATGTTCTGTGGCCCAGTTAAGGGGGCATAGGGGTCTAAAAAATGGTGAAAAGGGCCATTATGGTTGACCATGACAAAATCATACCGGCCGCGAGCGCGTCTCAGACGTTAATTCACTCTTGCCCGTAGCGGCTCCCCTGCCTAGCCTGTAATAAAGGAGCGCACTGCCGCGCAAAGGGGATGGTCATGAATCCAAGAGACATTCAAAACAGCGAGCAGGCCCGTGCCCTGCTGCAAAGTTTGAGCTGCACCCACGTCAAGGTGGGGGTGTTTGACATCGACGGCATCCTGCGCGGCAAGTACATGTCCAAGGAAAAATTTCTCGAATCGCTAGATAGCGGCTTCGGCTTTTGCGATGTGGTGCTGGGTTGGGACATGGGTGACCGACTGTACGACAATAGCCAGTATACGGGTTGGCATTCCGGGTACCCAGATGCCAAGGTGCGGCTCTTGCCCCACACCTGTCGGGCCATGCCCATGGAAGATAACGACCTCTTCTTCTTGGCAGAGTTCAGTGGCGACGCCGAGCAAATATGTCCACGGGGGGTGTTGCGGCGAGTGTTGAAGCAAGCGCAGGAGATGGGCTTGCAGGTATTTAGCGGCTTCGAATACGAGTTCTTCGTGTTCAACGAGACACCCCAATCCGTTCGTGAAAAAGGCTACCAAGACCTCGAACCCATGGCCCCCGGCGATTTTGGCTATTCGCTGATTCGCAACACGGTGGCAGCGCCCACCTATAAAAATTTATTAAGCATGTGTGAAGCCATGGACCTGCCCATCGAAGGTCTCCACGAAGAAACCGGCCCAGGTGTCATGGAGGCGGCCTTAGCTTACGACAGTGCGCTGGCGTCCGCCGACAAGGCCGCCCTGTTTAAAACCTTCACTAAGATTGCCATGCAGAAGCAGGGCAAGATGGCCACCTTCATGGCCAAGTGGCATGAGCAGATGCCCGGCTCCAGTGGCCATATTCATCTGTCGTTACGAGGGGAAGACGGCGCGGGGCTGTTTTACGATGCGCGCCAAGCCCATAACATGAGCGAGACCATGCAGCACTTCGTGGCGGGGCAGCAAAAGCTCATGCCAGAATTACTGAGCATGGTGGCCCCCACCATTAACGCCTATCGGCGCTTGATTCCTGGCTTCTGGGCCCCCACCGAGGCCAGCGTCGGCATAGATAACCGCACCTGTGCCATTCGTATTATTCCCGGCAGCGAAACATCCCAGCGTCTGGAATACCGCATCGGTGCCGCCGATGCCAACCCCTACATTATCTTAGCGGCGGTGATCGCCTCTGGTCTGTGGGGCATCAAAAACAAGTGCCCGCTATTGCCCATGACCGAGGGCAGCGCCTACGATCAAACCTTTGCCGATGCGCTTAAACTCCCCACCACTTTGTGGCAAGCCGCCCAGCGCTTAAAGCAATCGGCCATGGCGCGGGAATACTTTGGCGACGCCTTCGTGGCGCATTTTGCCGCCAGTCGCGAATGGGAAGAACGGGAGCATCGCAAGCATATATCCAAGTGGGAAATGGAACGCTATTTTGAAATTATTTGATGCCGGAAAATGGGCGACCACCCTATGGCCGCTGCAAAAATCAAAAAAATGAGCGCAATGCAAAATGGCAAAACAGCTTGATATCATCTCCCCCAGTGATGGCAGCATAGTCGCCACGCGCACCCTAGCCAGCTGCGCCGAAGTGGCGCAAGTGCTACAGAACTGCCAAGCAGCGCAACAAACGTGGCGCGCGAGCAGCGTGCAAGCGCGCGCCGCGTATTGCACTAAGGCGGTGGATTGGCTGCTGGCGCACAGGCATGAGCTGGGGGTGGAAATTAGCCAACAGATGGGCCGCCCCATTCAGTATGCCGCCAGCGAAATAGACGCAGTAAGGGAGCGTGCCCAGTACATGATCGAGGTGGCAGGGCAGGCCCTAAAAGACATTCCCTTGGCGGCCAAGCCAGGCTTCAGGCGTTTCATACGGCCCACACCATTGGGCACAGTATTGGTGATCGCCCCCTGGAACTACCCTTACCTTACGGCGGTCAACGCGATCATTCCGGCGCTGATGGCGGGCAACTGTGTGCTGTTAAAACACTCGGCGCAGACCCTGTTATGCAGCGAACGCTTTGCGCAGGCATTTGCCGCCGCCAAACTGCCCGCTGGGGTGTTTCAGTATGTGCATGTGGACCATGAGCAAACCGCCAAACTGGTGCAAGAGCCCGCGATTAATTACATCAGCTTCACCGGCTCGGTGGCCGGGGGCAGGGCCATGGAAAAAAGTGCCGCCGGTCTATTTAAGTCGCTGGCATTAGAGCTAGGAGGCAAGGATGCCGCCTATGTGCGTCACGATGCCCAGTTGGATACGGCGGTGGCCAGCCTAGTGGAGGGCGCGTTTTTCAATAGTGGGCAAAGTTGTTGCGGCATCGAACGTATTTATGTGCACGAGGCTGTGTACCCTGAGTTCCTAACTAAGTTTGTGGCACTCACTAAAAAGCAGGTGCTGGGGGATGCCAGCCAAGCAGATACGAGCCTCGGCCCTATGGTGAATGCCCAGGCCTGTCGGCTGGCCCATGAGCAAGTAGCCGCGGCCCGCCAGTTGGGGGCGGTGTTGCACATTTGTGCAGAGGACTTTCCTCTCCCCGAAGGGGACTGTTATTTTGCCCCGCAAGTGCTCACCCAAGTAAATCATCAGATGGCCATCATGACGCAGGAAAGCTTTGCCCCTGTGGTGGGCATCATGCCGGTGAGCGATGATCTGGCAGCCGTCGCCCTCATCAACGATTCCGCCTATGGCCTCACCGCCTCTCTTTGGAGTCGCGACATGGCAGCCTGCATCGAGCTGGGAGAGCAGATTAACGTCGGCACCGTGTTTATGAATCGGTGCGATTATCTCGATCCTGCCCTAGCGTGGGTGGGGGTCAAAGACTCGGGCAGAGGCTGTTCGTTATCACACTTGGCCTATCAGATGCTTACGCGGCCTAAATCGTTTCACCTCAAGGTGCTCTAGAGCTATTTAACTCGTGCCATATTAGCTAGGAGGCAACATGCAGCAAGCACTCCCTAACAGTCATTGGCATTATCCCACCAGCATTTACTTCGGCAACGGCCGGGTACACATGTTGGCGGGCTTGTGTGAACAGATGAAGATGCGCAACCCTCTGTTGGTGACAGACGAAGGCCTAGCAACGTTTGCGTTCATCAAAGACCTGCAAGCGTCGCTAAACAATGCGCCTATTTACAGCGCCATTAAGGCCAACCCCAACGGCAAAAATATCGAAGACGGCGTGGGTGTGTATCGGCAGGGTCGGCACGATGGCATCGTCGCCGTTGGCGGCGGCAGTGCCCTAGATGCGGCCAAGGCCATGGCTCTAATGGTGGGGCAGGCGCGCAGTCTGTGGGACTTCGAAGACGTGGGGGACAACTACCTAAGGGTTAAGGTCGAGGCCATGGCTCAGGTCATCGCCATTCCCACCACGGCGGGCACTGGCTCTGAGGTGGGGCGCGCCGCCCTCATCGTGGATGAAGACAGCCAGCGCAAGAGAATCCTCTTTCACCCAAATATGTTGCCCAGCCAGGTCATACTGGACCCAGAACTCACCCTAGGCTTGCCCCCTGCCATCACCTCGGCCACCGGCCTAGATGCCTTCGTGCACAACTTAGAGGCCTACCTAGCCCCAGGTTTTCATCCCATGGCCGACGGCATCGCCTTACAGGGCATGGCTATGATTAAACGCTGGCTGCCCTTGGCCTATGCCGATGGCCAAAACTTGCAGGCGCGGGGGCACATGCTGTGCGCCTCGACCATGGGGGCCACGGCCTTTCAAAAAGGCCTTGGCGGTGTTCACGCTCTGGCCCATCCGCTGGGGGCCATCTACGATAAACCCCATGGCCTGTTAAACGCCATCCTGCTGCCTTATGTACTGCAAAAAAATAAAGCGGTAATAGCAGATAAGATGCCCGCCCTGTGTGCCGCCCTCGGCTTAGCCCCTGGCTACGATGCGTTCTTTAGTTGGTTGCTGGCATTGCGGGCGCAACTGGGCACGCCCAATACCCTAGCAGACATCGGCCTCGACACGCGGCGCGGCGCGGCAATAGGGCGTCTGGCATGGGCCGATCCGTCATCCCAGGGTAACCCACAAGGGTTAAGCGCCGAGGATTACACGGGCATCTTTACCAACGCCGTTGAGGGTGGGCTTTATATATAAGGCAAGGTTTTAATCCGGCGTACGTCTAAGGCGCTGGCGCAGATGTTCTATACTTGTGAACGGCTGGTTATACCTGATCTTCATGTGCCTCGTGGTTGGGGTGACGAGACGAGGATATTAAATTATGCGCCGTTTACTCTTTATCTCTGTGTATGTGAGCTTAGGCTTGTTTACCCTAAGCACTTTGCTTCATTATTTTATGTGGCAATTTATAGGCGAACACAATGTCTATGCTTGGCTGGTGCTGCATGATTTGTTCATGCTCGGCACCGTGGCGCTGCTGGCGTATCATTTTGTGGTAAAACCCCTGCAAACCCTGCCAGAAATACTGACGGTAGATGAGAAAAAAGAGGACGAAGGCCTGATTTTTGACCTGAGTAAGCGGGTGAGCGAAGACAGCGGCATCACCAATTTTCTTATCTATAAAGTGAGTAAAAAATTTAATGCTTTATTGGTTAAAAGCGATCACTCCCTGAGCGGTATCTATAGCATGGCCTCGCACTTAGTGCCCATGTCCGAAGGCATACGGGACGCTTACAATTCTTTGGCCCAGGGGGCTATTATCAATAAAATCCACGCAGATAAGGTCGAAGGCATCAACCATAAGTTGTTTAAGAAGCAGCAACAGGTGAGTGAGCATGTGCAGAGCATTCATGCGGTGGCGCAACAAGGGGAGCAAGCCATAGACGGCTCTATGACCGCCATGGCAAATGTGATGACTGAGATTAATGGCTTACGCCAGCTGGTGGCCAGTGCCTGTGAGGATATCGAACAGCTAAAGTCCCAGAGCGAACAGATTCATTCTATCATCGAGGTGATTGGCTCCATCGCCGATCAAACTAATTTACTGGCGTTAAACGCCGCCATCGAGGCCGCTCGGGCCGGAGAAGCCGGCCGTGGTTTCGCCGTGGTGGCCGACGAGGTACGCTCGTTGGCCAATCGCAGCCAGGTGGCCACCGAGGATGTGCGTAACGTGGTGGAGGGCATTCAACAGCGTACCCTAGCCGCCAACGAGACGATGAGCCAGGGTGAGCGGCAAACCCAGCAGAGCGTCACCTCGGTGCAGGCGGCGCAGCAGCAGATGGATCAATTAATTTTGGCCATGAAAAATATTTCCGGCATCACGGAAGACATTCAAGCTCAGGTGGAGGAACAGGGCTTAGTGTCCGCCGAATCCCAAAAAGAAATTGAGATGCTCAGAATGTTCAACGACTGCACCATAGAAAATGCCCAGCACCAGTCGGTGTCGGCCAATGACCTTATTAATGTCAGTGTCTTTATTCATCAGGGCTTGGAGAGTTTTGCCATAAGCGGCCGGCAAGTGGATTATAAGTTACGGGGAGCAAGTGGCGACATCGAGCCCGATGCCTGCATTCATCATGAAGTGGATTTATTTTAAGGTAACATGCCCGTATGGGCCCCACGTTCAACCCTTAAGGCGGTTATGAAACAAGCGGAAGATAGCGCTAAGCAACCCATCGCCGTGGAGGTGATAGCAGGCAAGGTTTACCTGTGGTGTGCTTGTGGTAAGAGCCAGACGCAGCCTTGGTGTGATGGCTCCCACGCGGGCAGCGATAAAGCTCCGCTTACCTTCACCGCCAAAGAAACGGCCACCATATACCTGTGCGGCTGCAAACATAGCGGTCACGCCCCCTTCTGTGATGGCACGCATCAGTTTTTAAACGGCGGGGGCCGTGATCAGTATTTTCAAGATGGGCAAACGGACTAGGCAGTTTTTAAACGGCGGGGGCCGTGATCAGTATTTTCAAGATGGGCAAACGGACT
>CAJXIK010000117.1 GCA_913054445.1 uncultured Bermanella sp. | reverse complement strand
CTGGCTAATGAGCGTACAATACGCCGCAAATTTGCATGGTGCACCAGCTTTGACAGCGCTATGGTCACAACCAGAGATAGCTAAAAAAGCGGGATTGGGTCTACCACATTCCGCTTTTTTTCGACCTGTCAACTGCGTCACTATTCACACACTTACGAGGAACCGGTCTTGTCTAAACCAGCTATTCTTGCGCTCGAAGACGGCAGTCTTTTTAAAGGTACGGCCATAGGTGCCGATGGCGAATCGGTTGGTGAGGTGGTGTTTAATACCTCCATGACCGGCTATCAAGAAATTCTCACCGATCCCTCCTATTGCCAACAAATCGTCACCCTAACGTACCCTCATATCGGTAACTACGGCACCTGTAGTGAAGATGAAGAGTGCGCGCAGATTTGGGCGGCGGGCTTAGTGATTCGCGATCTCCCCCTGATGGCCAGCAACTTCCGCAGCGAACAGGCGCTCGATGAATATCTAGCCGAGCGTAACGTGGTGGGCATCGCCGACATAGACACCCGTCGCTTAACGCGCCTCTTGCGTAAAAAAGGCAGCCTTAAAGGCTGTGTGATGGCGGCTGCCGACCTTAGCGCAGACGACGCGGCGCGCGCCGTCGAACTCGCCAAGGGCTTCGGTGGCTTAAAAGGCCTAGATCTCGCCAAGGTGGTGAGCACCGACCAGCCCTTCAATTGGAGCGAAGGCAGCTGGGACCTAGTAAAAGGTCACCAGCCAGTCACCGATACCCAATTCAAGGTAGTGGCCTACGATTACGGCGTGAAGCGCAACATCCTGCGCATGCTGGCCGATCGCGGCTGCGAACTCACTGTGGTGCCGGCACAAACCCCAGCCAGCGAAGTGTTGGCCATGCAGCCAGATGGCATCTTCCTATCCAATGGCCCTGGTGACCCAGAGCCATGCGCCTACGCCATTAAAGCCATCCAAGAGATACTAGAAACCGACATTCCCGTGTTTGGCATCTGCCTCGGGCATCAGCTGTTGGCTCTGGCCAGCGGTGCCAGCACCGAGAAAATGGCCCACGGCCATCACGGCGGCAACCACCCGGTACAAAACCTAAGTGATAAGACGGTCTTAATCACCGCCCAAAACCACGGTTTCGCGGTGAGCGAAGACGGCCTGCCGAGCAACCTCAGGGTGACTCATAAGTCGTTATTCGATGGCACCACGCAAGGCATCGAGCGTACCGATAAGCCCGCCTTCAGCTTCCAGGGGCACCCGGAAGCGAGCCCAGGCCCCCACGATGCGGCACCCCTGTTTGACCGTTTCATCGAATTAATGACTGCCCGCAAAGCGTAATAATTGCCAACTTATTGGAGAGAGTGCCATGCCTAAACGCACGGACATAAACAGCGTACTGATCATCGGCGCGGGCCCAATTATTATTGGTCAGGCTTGCGAATTCGATTACTCCGGCGCCCAGGCTTGTAAAGCCCTGCGTGAAGAGGGTTACCGAGTAATCCTAGTAAACTCAAACCCGGCCACCATCATGACCGACCCTAGCATGGCCGATGCCACCTACATCGAGCCCATCACGGTGGAGTCGGTGGCTAAAATCATAGAGAAAGAACGCCCCGACGTGTTGCTGCCCACTATGGGTGGCCAGACCGCACTCAACTGTGCGCTGGGCCTCGAAAGCGCCGGTGTCCTCAAGGAATTTAACGTCGAGATGATCGGTGCCAACGCCGACGTGATCGACAAAGCCGAAGACCGTGGTCGTTTCGATAAGGCCATGAAGAACATTGGCCTCGAATGCCCGCGCGCCGGTTTCGCCCACACTATGGCAGAAGCCTTCACCGTACAGAAAGACCTGGGCTTCCCCTGTATCATTCGCCCATCTTTCACTATGGGTGGCACCGGCGGCGGCATCGCCTACAACATCGAAGAATTCGAAGAAATCTGTACCCGTGGCCTAGACCTATCGCCCACCACAGAGATCTTAATAGATGAGTCTCTCATCGGTTGGAAAGAATACGAGATGGAGGTGGTGCGCGATAAGAACGACAACTGCATCATCATCTGTTCCATTGAAAACTTCGATCCTATGGGGGTTCATACGGGCGATTCTATCACCGTGGCCCCAGCGCAGACCCTGAGCGACAAAGAATTACAGATCATGCGTAACGCCTCCTTAGCGGTGTTGCGTGAAATCGGCGTCGAGACCGGTGGCTCCAACGTACAGTTTGGTATCAACCCGGTAGACGGGCGCATGGTGGTCATCGAGATGAACCCACGTGTCTCCCGTTCGTCTGCCCTGGCCTCTAAGGCCACCGGTTTCCCCATCGCCAAGATCGCCGCCAAGCTGGCCATAGGTTACACCCTCGACGAGCTGCAAAACGACATCACCGGTGGCGCGACGCCCGCCTCGTTCGAGCCCAGCATCGACTACGTGGTAACTAAAATTCCTCGTTTCACCTTCGAGAAATTCCCGCAGGCCGATGCCCGCCTCACCACCCAGATGAAATCTGTGGGCGAGGTTATGTCCATGGGGCGTACCCTGCAAGAGTCCATGCACAAGGCCTTGCGTGGCCTCGAAGTGGGAGCCAGCGGCTTTGACCCTATCGTCGCTCTAGACAGCGAAGGCGCCAAAGAAAAAATTATATCCGAACTGAAAATACCGGGTGCCGAGCGCATCTGGTACATCGCCGACGCCTTCCGCATCGGCATGAGCGTGGCAGAAATCTTCGACTGCTGCATGGTGGACCCTTGGTACTTAGTGCAGATCGAAGACATCGTGAAAGACGAAGCCGAGATCGCACAAAGCTCGCTAACCTCGCTGGATGCAGACCGCATCTACCGCCTCAAGCGTAAGGGTTTCTCTGATGCCCGCTTGTCTACCCTGTTGGGCGTGAGCGAAAAAGCCTTCCGTAAGCACCGTCAGAAGCTGGATATTCGCCCCGTTTATAAGCGCGTAGATACCTGTGCCGCCGAGTTCAGCACCGACACCGCCTACATGTACTCGACGTACGAAGAAGAGTGCGAGGCAGCGCCCACAGATAAAGATAAAATCATCATCCTTGGCGGTGGCCCCAACCGTATTGGCCAGGGCATAGAGTTTGATTACTGCTGTGTACACGCCGCCTTCGCCGCCAAAGAATCGGGCTTCGAAGCCATCATGGTGAACTGTAATCCCGAAACGGTCTCCACCGATTACGACACCTCCGACCGCCTGTTCTTCGAGCCAGTTACCCTCGAAGACGTGCTGGAAATCGTCGACAAAGAAAAGCCTAAAGGCGTCATCGTGCAATACGGCGGTCAGACGCCGCTTAAATTGGCCGAAGAACTAGAGGCCGCCGGTGTGCCGATTATTGGTACGTCTCCGGAAGCCATCGACCGTGCCGAAGATCGCGAACGTTTCCAACAGATGATTCAGCGTTTAGGCCTTAAGCAGCCGGTCAACGCCACGGTCACCTCCACCGAACAGGCGGTAGCCAAAGCCACCGAAATTGGCTACCCATTGGTGGTGCGTCCATCCTATGTGTTGGGTGGCCGTGCCATGGAAATCGTCTACAACGAAGAGGCCCTGCGCCGCTACATGACCACCGCCGTTAAAGTCTCTAACGACTCGCCGGTGCTGCTGGATTACTTCCTTAATCGCGCGGTAGAGGTGGATATAGATGCCATCTGCGACGGCGAGCAGGTGGTGATCGGTGCCATCATGCAGCACATCGAGCAGGCCGGTATTCACTCCGGTGACTCGGCCTGTTCGTTGCCGCCTTATAGCCTGCCAAATGACGTGCAAGACGAGATGCGCGCGCAAGTGGCGGCCATGGCGTTAGAGTTGGGCGTAGTGGGCTTAATGAACACTCAGCTGGCGTGGCAGGACGGCGAAATCTATGTGATCGAGGTGAACCCGCGTGCCTCACGCACCGTGCCGTTTGTATCGAAGTGCATCGGCACCTCGTTGGCCGCCATCGCCGCTAAGGTGATGATGGGCAAGTCCCTTAAAGAGTTGGGCTTCACTCAAGAAATTATTCCTCCCTATTATTCGGTGAAGGAAGCGGTGTTCCCGTTCAACAAGTTCCAGGGCGTCGACCCCATTCTGGGGCCAGAAATGAAGAGCACGGGCGAAGTCATGGGCGCGGGCGAGACCTTTGGCGAGGCCTTCTTCAAGGCGCAACTGGGTGCCGGTGAGATATTACCCACCGCGGGCACCGTGTTCATATCGGTGCGTGACGCCGATAAAGAAGGCATGGTCGAGGTCGCCAAAGACCTTAAGACCCTAGGCTTCAAGCTGGTGTCCACCGCCGGTACTTTCGATGCGCTCAGTCGTGCCGGTATCGAGGTGAGTCGTGTCAACAAAGTAGGTGAGGGTCGTCCGCACATCATCGACATGATTAAAAACGGCGAGGTGGCCATGAGCGTCAACACCACCGAGGGGCCAGTGGCCATCGCCGACTCCGCAGAGATTCGTCGCAGTGCGTTACAGCACAAGGTTTACTGCACCACCACCCTAGCCGGTGCGGTGGCGGTGGTAGAAGCCCTCGAGTCCGATGGCTTGCAAACTGTGCGTCCGATCCAAGACTTACACGCGCTTATTAAGTAATGTGTAGCACGGGGAGCCGCGAGGCTCTCAGTGTTTTCTTGGGCAGATACAGACTCAAAGGATTAACCTAAAATGCAAAAAGTACCCATGACCGTGCAGGGCGAGCAGGCCTTACGCGACGAGCTCGAAGTCCTCAAGAAAGACGCGCGCCCTAAGGTCATCAAGGAAATCGCCATCGCCCGTGAGCATGGTGACTTAAAAGAAAACGCCGAATACCATGCCGCTCGTGAGCAGCAGGGTTTCATCGAGGGTCGCATCCAGGACATCGAAGGCAAGTTGTCCAATGTGCAGATCATCGACATCTCGAAGATGCCGCAAAACGGCAAGATAATTTTTGGCACCACCGTGAAGCTGATTAACGTAGATACCGACGAAGAGAAGCAATATCACATAGTGGGTGAAGACGAGGCCGATGTGCCACAGGGTAAGATCAGTTCGGGTTCGCCTATTGCCCGTGCCTTATTCGGCAAAGAAGAAGGGGACGTGGTATCGGTTAAGGTGCCGAACGGTTTGATCGAATACGAGATCGATGCGGTGATGTACGTATAGCGGCAGCGTCTGTAAACGGTGAATGACAAGGGAGCTATGGCTCCCTTTTTTTGTCGCGCGATTTAGCCTAGAGCGCATTAAAAAAAGAAAAATCCGATCTCAATGCATGGCACCCGCCCACTACCTTGAAAAACTCAGCGCCTAGCCATAACTGGGGCTGCTAGCACTGAGGTCGCCGTTAACCCATCCCTGGGGGCTTGCATTGGCATCCCTGGCAAAAACCACCTCACTGCTAGCAATCCCAGCCATGGGTCAGTTCTTTTGGGCCGCTAAAGAAAAAAGTACAAAGCCTTTTCTCTAGTGGATAAATAAAGGTGCTGCCCTTCACCGGCAAGTTCACGTCTTTAAAACGCCCAGAAGAATGCAATTTCGGGGATGATGGCTTCGAAAGTGTTGTTGGGTAACGACACCTTTTGGCCGATGGCGGTGGTGGTGCTGATGGTGTCTCGGTCAGAGTAAACATAGCTTAGAGACGCCATGACGCTGATTTTTTCGTTAAATTGATAGCCCACCGAAACATTGCCATTGATGTCTATGCCCCCCGAAAACGTCTCGGCTATAGAGCGGTCGCTGCCTTCTAGGTTTGTGTTTAAGACGCTGACATAGAACGGCGTGCCCATCGAGACATCGAACTTATAACGCAAGCCTGGTGTGTTATCTATGAAGAAGCTGTCGTAGCCAAAGCCGCCCACCACGCTGAAGGTCGTCAAATCTTCCGATACCACAGGCGTGAGTGCCTCTGGGCTAAATTTTATTAGCTCGGCCGCCTCGGCTGCGGTGGTGACGGTGGTGCCATTAATTACCGTGCTGCCGTTGTCGTTAATTAGCTGCACTATATTGGCGTAGGTGGCGCTGTTGGCCAGGGTAAAGGCCGCATAGTCGGCGGTGTTATCGTTGTCGGTGACACTCTGAAAGTCGAAGCGTGAAAACACGAGCTTTTGATAGCGCATGCCCACCGTCACAAAGTAACCATTTTTTAAATGGTACACCGCCAGTAAATCCAGGCCCCCTTGGTTCATGGAAACTTGGTCTATTTGCACGGTACGCTTGCCATCCTTGCTGCCATCGCCGTCATCGTCCCAGTTGGCATTCCATTTTTCGCTGTCTTCGTTGGCCAGCAGTGTGCTCTGCGTTGCAATAAAAAAACCAAAGTGGCCGTCTTCTGATAATGCGGTGTAACCGCCCGAGCGTTGCGTCAAACCGGTGGATGAGAAATCTGATTTAAAGGAGCTGCC
>CAJXIK010000116.1 GCA_913054445.1 uncultured Bermanella sp. | reverse complement strand
CCCACGCCGCCGTCTTGGAAGAGCACCCCGAGCTACACACCCCAGCAGATTTGTATCTCGAAGGCTCAGACCAACATCGAGGTTGGTTCCAGTCCTCCTTATTAACCAGTGTGGCGGCGAGTGGCAAGGCCCCTTATAAAACCGTATTAACCCACGGCTTTACCGTGGATGGTGCGGGCAAAAAAATGTCTAAATCGTTGGGCAACGTCATGTCGCCACAGGACGTGGTTAACAAGCTGGGTGCCGATATCTTACGCCTCTGGGTGGCCTCCACCGATTATACTTCGGAGATGACGGTGAGCGATCAAATATTAAATCGCACCGCCGACTCCTATCGCCGTATTCGTAATACCATGCGTTTCTTGCTGGCCAACATCAACGGCTTCGACCCCAAAACCGACATGCTAAAGCCGCAAGAATTATTGCCGCTGGATGCCTGGATTGTGGATCAAGCACATAACCTGCAAGCAGACATTCGTGAAAATTATGACGAATACCAGATCATGGCCATCTATCAGAAGCTGCACCATTTCTGTGTCAACGAATTGGGCGGCTTTTACCTCGACGTAATTAAGGATCGTCAGTACACCACGCAAGCAGACAGCGCCGCCCGTCGCAGTGCGCAAACGGCCTTGTACCATGTGGCCGAGGCCATGCTGCGCTGGATTTCTCCCATCTTGAGCTTCACCGCCGAAGAGGCTTGGCAGCAAATGCCCGCCCCGGCACAAGGGCAGCGTGAAGAAAGCGTCTTGTTGGCACATTGGTATGACGGCCTGTTTGCCTCTGCTAATGAAGAATTCGACGATGCTTACTGGCGTCGCATCATGACGGTGAAGACCGAAGTGAATAAATTACTCGAGAAAGCCCGCAATGAAAAAGTGGTGGGTGCCAGCCTAAGCTCTGAGGTGACTCTATATGTGAGTGGCGATTTAGCCAGCGATTTAAATCGCTTAGGTGATGAATTGCGCTTCGTATTAATCAGCTCTAAGGCGAGCGTGCAAGCCTTTGCCGAAGACGCGGGGGAGGCGACCAGCGTAGCGGGTTTACGGGTGGAGATTAGCGCCAGCGAACACCAAAAATGTGATCGCTGCTGGCATCACGTGCCCGATGTGGGCACCCATGAAGAGCACCAAACTCTGTGCGGTCGCTGCGTCGAAAACGTCGACGGTCAGGGCGAAGCCAGGGCATTCGCATAATGCTCAACAAATGGTGGCAGTTGGCATTTAAAGACACGCAAACAGTACGGCTTAAATGGCTGTGGTTGAGCTTAGCGGCGCTGGTGTTGGACTTCGCGACCAAGCAAATGGCCCAGCACTTCTTAACCTTTGCTCAGCCTGTGTATGTGTTGCCGCTGTTCGATTTAACCCTGCTCTATAACAAGGGCGCGGCCTTTAGTTTCTTGGCCAGCGAGTCTGGCTGGCAACGCTGGTTTTTTACGGTGATCGCGCTCAGTGTGAGTTCGGTCATGACCGTGTGGTTGATGAAACTCAAGGCCAATGAGAAGTGGTTGGCGGCGGCCTTGGCGTTGGTGATTGGCGGTGCCATGGGCAACCTCTATGACCGCATCGCCTACGGCCATGTGGTGGATTTCATTCACCTGCACTGGGATGAACACTACTTTCCGGCGTTTAACATCGCCGACAGCGCTATCACTCTGGGGGCGATGATGCTATTAATCGATAGCTTAATCTTCTCATCCTCCAAGCACTCTCAATAAAAAGCGGAACACGAATATGCAAATCGCTAAAGGCACCCAGGTTGTTTTAAACTTTGCACTGTCACTGGAAAACGATCAGGAAATTGACAGTACCTTCGATCGAAAACCGGCCACCTTAGTGGTAGGCGATGGCAATTTGCCAGAAGGTTTCGAGAGCCTGCTAATCGGCCTTGAGGCGGGTGCTAAACAGACGTTCGAGGTGCCACCAGAAAAAGCCTTCTCGCAGCCCAACCCCAATAACATTCAAGTGATGAAGCGCAGCGATTTTGCCGCCGACATCGAACTAGAAGTGGGCAGTGTAGTATCTTTTGCCGATGCCAATAATTCGGAGTTGCCCGGTGTCATTAAGCAAATTGAAGAGAGCGCGGTGACGGTGGATTTTAACCACCCGCTGGCAGGTCAACGTTTAAAGTTCCGCGTTGAAATCATCGCTGTGAATGCCGCGCCCTAATGAGCGCGTTTTACTCATATTCCATCTATAGGTTGTAATTGTGGATATCACCCTCGCGAACCCCAGGGGTTTCTGTGCCGGTGTCGACCGTGCCATCGACATCGTGAACCGCGCCCTCGACATGTTCGAGGCCCCCATCTATGTGCGTCACGAGGTGGTGCATAATAAATTTGTGGTGGATAACCTGCGTCAACGGGGCGTCATCTTTGTGGACGAACTGCATGAGGTGCCAGATGATAAAATTGTTATCTTCAGCGCCCACGGCGTCTCCAAGGCGGTGCGCGGCGAGGCGGCGAGGCGTGGCTTGAAGGTGTTCGATGCCACCTGCCCGCTGGTGACTAAGGTACACATGGAGGTCACCCGCTATGCCAAGAAAGGCAGCGAGGTGATCTTGATCGGCCACAGGGGCCATCCAGAAGTGGAGGGTACTATGGGCCAGTACGACAAGCTGGCTGGTGGCGATATTTACCTAGTGGAAAACGAGGCGGATGTGGCGGCGTTACAGCCTAATGATCCACAGGCGCTGTCGTATGTGAGCCAAACCACCCTGTCCATGGACGACACCGCTAAGGTGATTGCCGCGCTGCGAGAAAAATTCCCGGCTATTCATGGTCCGAAGACCGACGACATCTGCTATGCCACGCAAAACCGCCAAGATGCGGTGAAGCAGCTGGCCAAGCGTGCCGATTTAATTCTGGTGGTGGGCTCGCCCAATAGCTCCAACTCCAATCGCTTACGGGAACTGGCCGAGCGCATGGGGGCCAATGCCTATCTAATAGATGATGCCAGCGAAGTTACCGCGTCTTGGTTTACAGGCGTGGGCCGCGTGGGCATCACCGCCGGTGCCTCTGCCCCCGAGGTGCTGGTGAAGCAAGTGGTTGCGCGAGTGCAAGAACTGGGCGGTGATGTTGCCATGGAATTATCTGGCCGCGAAGAGCATATAGTGTTTCATCTGCCAAAAGAGTTACGCCTTAAGGAGGTGTGAGGCGCTCTTGTTGCCCTGTGGATGATGCTTGTGGTTGATGCCCGTGGTTGATTGCCCTTGTGAGAGGCCACCCCGTGGCTGATGCTCGTGGTTGATTGCTCTTGTGAGAGGCCACCCCGTGGCCGATCTCCTTCATCGCGCACGGGGTGCGCTCCTACATGGCTGCTAGCCAATAATCCGATAGCAAGGCTCATAGCGGCTGCCGGGCAGTTTCATGCGCTGCTGTTGCACCATGCTAGTCAATAAAGTCTCCATGGGTTTAATAATTTCGGCGTCGCCATGCAACTCGAATGGCCCATGCTTTTGCACCTCGATGATGCCTTCTTTTTTCACGTTGCCCGCCACGATGCCACTGAAGGCACGTCGTAAGTTGGCGGCCAGTTTGTGAGACGGCTGCGCGCGCGATAAATCCAGTTGGGCCATGTTGTGGTGATTGGGGGTAAACGGCGTCTGAAATTCCTTGTCTATGGTGAGCATCCAGTTAAAGAAGAAAGCATCGTTATTTTTCTTACGAAACTTAGTGACTTTTTCTATGCCTTTTTTCATGTGGGCGGCCACCGCGCCGGGGTCATCGACGATGATCTTGTATTTTTTTTGCGCCTCTTTGCCGAGCGCCGCGCCGATGAAAGCATCTATTTGCGCGAAATATTCTGTGGCGGATTTTGGCCCAGAAAATATAACCGGAAACGGAATTTTTTGGTTGCTGGGGTGCAACAAGATGCCCAGTAAATAGAGGATTTCTTCGGCGGTTCCGGCTCCCCCTGGAAACACTATGATGCCGTGGGTGCTGCGCACAAATGCCTCTAGGCGTTTTTCGATGTCGGGCAGTATCACCAGTTCATTGACGATGGGGTTGGGTGCCTCGGCGGCGATGATGCCGGGTTCGGTGATGCCCACATAGCGGCCATCGCGGTTGTGTTGTTTGGCGTGACCTATGGTGGCACCTTTCATGGGGCCCTTCATGGCACCCGGGCCACAACCCGTGCCCACATCGAGGCCTCTTAGGCCCAGTTGATAACCCACCCGCTTGCTGTATTCATATTCTTCACGGCTGATGCTGTGACCGCCCCAGCACACCACTAAGCCATCTGGGTAACCGTAACGCAGCATGTTGGCGTTTCTTAAAATATGAAACACCATGTTGGTGATTTGTTCGCCGTCCTGGGGTTGGAACTTGGGGCTGTTCAAAATTTCATCGTGGGTATAGATGATGTCGCGCAACACCGAAAACAGGTGCTCACGAATACCAAAGATCACCTCGCCATCCACAAAGGCATCTTCTGGAGCATTGAAAACATCCAGCACGATGCCCCTGTCTAGTTGCAGTACCTGAATATCAAACTCGTCGTAGCCGGATTCTTGGGAGACGTAATCGTCTCCTTCGTTGCCACAGTTAAGTACCGCATAAGTGCAGCGTTTGAATATTTCGTGGAGGCCTCCGCCACTGGCGTCCTTAAGACGGTTGACCTCGTGACGAGAGAGTACCCTTAGGGCTTTGCGCGGGGTAATACGAGCGTGTGCTACTGCCATATTAATATTAATCCTTTACCTGCGTGTGTCGGTTATTGTGGGTATCTAGGGTTTAGCACCCTAGGGTGCCCGCCATTTATTAAACTGCTGCCGTTCAAATTCACTGGCCTGCGACCACCAGAATTTAAGTTGTTGCAGGTGTGGGAGTTCAACCTGCGCAGGGGCCTTGGAGGTTTGTAATTGCAGAGGGTCCGCTTTCTTTATATGGCTGGCCAGTACCGATTGTCGTGCGCTCTGCAAGTAGACCTTTGGTGCCTTAATAAAATGTAAGGCCTGCCAGTAATCTGTGAGTGCTGGCGTCTTGACTAAAAAAGTTTCCTGCTTGGCCATGTGGATGTCAAACACCAACGGCCCGCTGGACAAGGTATCGTGATTGTCGGCATCAATCTGCCAGATGTCACGGTATTGTAATACCAATATGTGCGGCCCAGCAGGCAACTGAATGCGCAGGTCTGTATTGCGAAAAATTTGCGCGCCGCTGCTCACCTTTTGCCCATCTATAGAGAGTAATTCGAACGCTAGGGGCAGTATTAAGCTGGCTTCTTGCTCGCTTGCCAAGGGCGGGCCCGCGTAAAGCCTTAGGCTCTGCTGGTGGCTACAGCCCATGAAGACGGTGGCTGATAGCGCGATCATAAACACGCCTAAAATTTTACCTGTGTACTGGCTCATACTCATGCTTAAAATGTTGCCGCTGGATTTTCATGGTATTGTGGCGCGCACATATTTCAGTTACAAGCAGAGTTTTGCCGCTCTGAATTCAGGAAGAAAAATGGAAGCGACTTACCGATTAATTATTTCCTGCCCCGACCGAGTCGGCATCGTCGCCAAGGTGGGGCAGTTTGTGGCCAGCCACGGCGGCTGGATTGTGGAGGCCAATCATTACGCCGACCCGATCAGTGGTTGGTTTTTCATGCGCCACTGCATCAAGGCCAGTTCCTTGCCGTTTGGCATCGAGGTCTTGCGCGAGCAATTCGCGGCCATCGCCGCAGAGTTCGAGATGGACTGGGCCATCAGCGACAGTGAAGTGCCGAAAAAAGTGGTGCTACTGGCCAGCAAAGACAGTCACTGCCTAGTAGATTTGTTGTACCGCTGGCACAGTGGTGAATTGAAGTGTGATATTCCCTGTGTGATCTCCAACCACCAAGATTTACGCAGCTTGGTCGAGTGGCACGGCATTCCGTTTTTTCATGTGCCCATGGATAAAAACAACAAGCAGCATCACTTCCAGCGTGTCAGTGCTCTCATCGCCGAACACCAGGCCGATGCCGTGGTGCTGGCGCGCTACATGCAAATTTTGCCGGCCGATGTGTGTGCCCAATACGAGGGGCGCATCATCAATATTCACCACAGCTTCTTGCCGTCTTTTGCTGGGGCCAAGCCTTATCATCAGGCTGCCCAGCGCGGGGTGAAACTCATCGGCGCCACCTGTCACTATGTGACTCAAGATTTAGATGCTGGCCCCATCATCGACCAAGATGTGATGCGCATCAGCCACCGAGATAGCGTGGAAGATATGGTGCGGCAGGGGAAGGATGTGGAAAAAATGGTGCTCAGTCGCGGTGTGCGTTTGCATCTGGAAGACAGAGTGTTGCGCCATGGCAATAAGACCATCGTGTTTTAAAGTTGCTTCACAGTACGAGGCCACCCCGTGGCCGATAGTGCATTCGCTCATTGCGCTCGTACAATAATGCATCGCAACGGGTACGAGGCCACCCCGTGGCCGATCA
>CAJXIK010000115.1 GCA_913054445.1 uncultured Bermanella sp. | reverse complement strand
TCCGAGTAATCCAGAGCTTGGCCATTGAGGTGCTTGCTTTCACTGCTAAATAAGTACACATACTGCTGCATGAGGGCAGCCACTTCCTTAACCGACGCAGGATTCTCAGCTGGGTAGGCTTCGGCCCGCATGCTGGTACGAGTGGCCCCTGGGTTAATGCTGTTTACCCGCACGTTGCTGATGTTTTCAAGTTCACTGGCGAGGGTCTGCATGAGCCCTTCGATGGCAAACTTGGACACCCCGTAAGCCCCCCAAAACGCTTTGCCTTGACGGCCCACACTGGATGAGGTGAATAGCATGCAGGCGTCGGCGGGGGCTTCTTCCAATAGCGGCAGTAGGGTGCGTGACAGCAAAAACTGGCTGTTGAGGTTGAGGTTCATGACCCGGTTCCAAGTTTGCCAGTTATAGTTGGAGACCGGCGTGCGTTGACCCAGCATGCTGGCGTTAAGCAGCAAGCCATCGAGGTGGCCAAACTCTTTGCCGATCATGTCCCGTAGTTGGAAGTAGGCTTCCTCCTGGGCTTTTTCTAGGTCAAAGGCCACGATCACCGGCTCGGGCAGGCCCTTTGCTAATAGCTCGTCATATATATCATTGAGCATGCCCTCGTTGCGGGCCAGCATGATGACGGTGGCACCGGCCTCGGCGAAGGCATAGGTGGCCGCACGACCGATGCCATAGCTGGCACCTGTCACTAAAATGACGCGATTATCTAGGGCTTTCTCGCTGGAGCTCATGTTTATTTCCAATATAGGGTTCAATTCATGCCGCCATGGGCCATTTATAAGCGCCATAGGCCATTTATAAGCGCCATAGGCAATACCTTGCCGCAGGCTATCAGTGGCTTGCTTTAGGGTGTAATAGGGTCTTTAACTGTTGGCTGAGCGCGTTGCTGCTGGTCACGGTCCAATCCGCTTGCCATTGCCGTGCCTCACTTGCATGGTGCACATAGCCGTAGGCGGCGGCTATGGTGTGCATGCCTGCGTTCTTTCCTGCCTGGATATCCCGCGCATGGTCTCCCACATAGAGGCAATCGCTGGCCGCGAGGGCCATCTCATCACAGGCCTTATACATGGGCTCTGGGTCGGGCTTAGGATGACTCACATCGTCCGCACAGACTAGGGTGGCGATGCCCTCATGGAGCTTGAGCGCCTTCAGTAACGGTGCGGAATATTGCCTAGGTTTGTTGGTCACTATGCCCCAAGGGATATTCTGCTGCTGGCACCAGTTTATGAGTTCGCGTAATGATGCAAACAGGTCGCTGGCGGTGGCGAGGTTTTGTGAATAGAGCTGCAAAAACTGCTGTTTCTTCTCGGCAAAGCCCGCGTCCCCTTCCTGTAGCTTAAACGCGAGGGTGATCATGGCGCGCGCGCCGTCGCTGACCACCGTGCGAATCGCCTGCGCGGCCAAGGGCGGCAAGCCCTCTTGCTGGCGCATGCGATTGAGGCAGTAAATAAAATCGTCGGCGGTATCCACTAGTGTGCCGTCCAAATCGAACAGCACGCCATGAAATTTATTTGCGGTCGTGGTTGGCTGGTTATTCATGGCTACAGGGGCTTGTTGGTCTGCATTAAATAATTAACGTCGCTATTGCGCGTTAACTTGTAGCTCTTGGTGATGGGGTTGTAGCTCATGCCTGCCAGTTCGCCCACTTTTAAACCTGCCTGACGTGACCAGGCTGCCAACTCACTGGGGCGGATAAATTTCTTATAATCATGGGTGCCCTTCGGCAGCATGTTTAAGATGTACTCGGCACCTACCACCGCCATGAGAAAGCTCTTGGGGTTGCGGTTGAGGGTCGAAAAGAACACTTGGCCGCCGGGCTTACATAATTGGTAGCAGGCCTCAACGATCGACGCAGGGTCGGGCACGTGCTCTAGCATCTCCAGACAGGTCACCACATCAAAGGACGCGGGCTGTTGCGCGGCCAGTTCTTCCACGGTAATTTGTTGGTAGTCGATGTCTAGTTCGCTCTCTAGGGCGTGTAGTTTGGCCACCTTTAACGGCGCAGCCCCCATGTCTATGCCCTTAACTTTGGCACCACGTCGGCTCATGCCTTCACTTAATATGCCGCCGCCACAACCCACATCTAATACGCTCTTACCGGCGAGGTCCACATGGCCATCAATGAAGTTGGTACGTAGCGGGTTGATGTCGTGCAGGGGTTTAAACTCGCTCTCGAGGTCCCACCAGCGACTGGCGAGGGCGGCAAATTTTGCGATTTCCGCTGGGTCTACGTTGCTCATACTATTACCTAAATAAAAATTTAATCGCGCGGCGCGGCGGCACTTATTTTTTGTGCCCAAGCCTGCGCCATGGTCATCAGTTGCGATGGATTCACATGACACAGGGCCTTGTCTTTAACCTGTAGCTGGCCCGCCACCCACACATGGTTTACCTGATGGCGGCTGGCGCTGTAGACCAGCTGTGATACTGGGTCATACATGGGCACGCAGGCGAGGTCGGAAAAATCTATGGAGATTAAATCGGCCTGCTTGCCCACTTTTATTGAGCCAATTTGATCTTCCTTGCCGAGGGCGATGGCACCGTTGATGGTGGCCATTTTGACCGCCTCTAGGGCAGGCAAGGCCGAGGCATCTTTGCTCACGGCTTTTGCCAGCAACGCGGCGCTGTGCATTTCGCTGAGCATGTCTAAATCGTTATTGCTGGCGGCTCCATCCGTGCCCAGTGCCACATTGATGTGGGCGCTTTGCAGTTCATGGGTGGGGCAAAATCCGCTGGCCAGCTTTAAGTTTGATTGTGGGCAGTGAATCACATGCACGCCTTTTTCCTTGAAGATGTCTTTATCTTGCTGGTTGAGTTGAGTCACGTGCACCGCCTGTACATCTGGCCCCCAAAAATCTAATGCATCCAGTCGTTGGCTCGGGCGCATGCCGCTTTTTTCTAAGGCGTCGCTGACCTCGAATTCGGTTTCATGAAGGTGAATTTGAATGGGCATGTTTAATTGGTCGCTGAGCATGCGCACCTTTTTAAGGGGGGCGTCGCTCACGGTATAGGGTGCATGGGGGCCAAAGCCAATATCAATTAATGGGTGGTGCTTAAACTTGTCGTGGGCGGCGAGTATTTTCTCGAAGTATTCATCTGGCCCGCTGCCGTAAGGGGTGGGGAAGTCCAATATGGGGCCATAACAGGTGGCGCGCATGCCCATGGAGGCGGCCACATCGGCCACCACCTCTGGGAAAAAATACATGTCGCTGAAGCAGGTGGTGCCACTTAACAGCATCTCGCTGATGGCAAGCTTAGTGCCGTCGGCCACAAACTGTTGGTCTACCCATTGCCCTTCGGCGGGCCAGATATGTTCTTCTAGCCAGGTCATGAGAGGCAGGTCATCGGCCAATCCTTTAAATAGATTCATGGCGGCGTGGCCGTGACAATTGACAAAACCGGGCATGAGCATTTGCTGGGGGAGGTCTATGCGTTGGGCGTTGGGATAGCGGGTTACTGCCTGTGCGGTGGGCAGTACGGCGAGGATTTTATCTGCGCCAATGACCACAGAGTGATCCAGCAGCAGTGCGTCGCTTTCAAGTGTCAGAATCCACTTAGCGGTGATGATGGTCTCCTCTGCGAGGCTCATGATGCTTTCCCTGTGTAAAAGACTGCTTAAAAAATGAACGGTTTTAGATAAAGGCGCGCCAGTATAACAAAAAACGGCCGATTTTGGCCTTTTGATTGGTGGTCAAACCCAGATTTATGGTAAAGTTGCGGGCTTTATTTAGCCCAACAAAAGCGCCTTACGCTTTTGTACCATAACAATAACGCCGCATGTTTAAGCGGTAACAAAGGGATGCCTGCATGGGTGACTTAAGCAACGAAATCCTGCCAGTCAATATTGAAGACGAGCTAAAACAGTCCTACATGGATTACGCCATGAGCGTTATTGTGGGTCGTGCCTTACCCGATGTGCGTGACGGTTTAAAACCGGTGCACCGTCGCGTGTTGCACGCCATGAATGTATTGGGCAACGATTGGAACAAAGCCTATAAAAAATCTGCCCGTGTGGTGGGTGATGTCATTGGTAAGTATCACCCCCATGGCGATAGCGCAGTGTATGACACTATCGTACGCATGGCTCAGCCCTTTGCTATGCGTTATATGTTGGTCGATGGACAGGGTAACTTTGGCTCGGTAGATGGCGACTCCGCTGCCGCCATGCGTTACACCGAAATCCGCATGGATAAAATTGCCCACGAAATGCTGGCAGATATCGATAAAGAAACCGTGGACTTCGTGCCTAACTACGACGGCACCGAACAAATTCCCGATGTCTTGCCCACGCGCATCCCTGCCTTGTTGGTTAATGGCTCTAGCGGCATCGCCGTGGGCATGGCCACTAACATTCCACCGCACAACCTAACCGAGGTGATCTCGGGTTGTCTGGCGCTCATTGCAAACCCAGATATCGATATCGATGGCCTGATGGAACACATCACCGGCCCCGATTTCCCGACGGCGGCCATTATTAATGGCCGCGACGGCATCGTCGAAGCCTATCGCACCGGCCGTGGCCGCGTGTTGATGCGCGCCCGTCATCATTTCGAGATGAACGACAAAAACAGCAAAGAATCCATCATCTTCACCGAGATTCCGTACCAGGTAAATAAGGCTCGTCTGATCGAAAAAATCGCCGAGCTGGTAAAAGACAAAAAAATAGAGGGTATCACCGAGTTACGCGATGAGTCCGACAAAGACGGCATGCGCATCGTCATCGAATTACGCCGTGGCGAAGTGCCCGAGGTGGTCTTGAATAACCTGTTTGCGCAAACCCAGTTGCAGACCGTATTCGGTATTAATACCGTGGCGCTGGTGGATGGCCAGCCGAAGATTTTAAACCTGAAAGAGATGATCTCGGCGTTTGTGAAGCATCGCCGCGAAGTAGTGACGCGCCGTACGATCTATGAATTACGCAAGGCTCGTGAGCGCGGTCATATTTTGGAAGGCCTTGCCGTCTCCCTCGCTAATATTGACCCTATCATCGCACTTATCAAGGCCTCACCTACAGGTGCCGAAGCCAAAGACGCGCTTATTAATACGCCGTGGCAGCCGGGTGATGTGACCGACATGTTAGAGCGCGCCGGCCCAGATGCCTGTCGCCCCGATAATCTCGAGGCGCAATACGGTTTCCGCGATGGCCAATATTATTTGTCGCCGGTGCAGGCGCAAGCCATTTTGGATATGCGCTTGCAAAAGCTCACCGGCCTAGAGCATGACAAGCTCATCGAAGAGTATCGTGTCAAGGTGGCTGAGATTGCCGAGTACCTGTCTATCTTGGCCAGCCCCGAGCGCTTGATGCAGGTCATCACCGAAGAGCTGGTGGCCATCAAGGCGAACTACGGTGACGAGCGTCGCACCGAAATTGTCGCCGCCCGCCGTAACCTCACCATGGCCGACTTAATCGCCGAAGAAGACATGGTGGTAACCTTGTCTCACGGCGGTTATGCCAAGATTCAGCCGATTAGTGATTATCAGGCTCAGCGTCGTGGTGGTCGTGGCAAGTCGGCCGCTGCTATTAAAGAAGAAGACTTCATCGAGCACCTGCTCATTGCCAGCACCCACGACACTATTTTGTGTTTCAGTAATCGCGGCAAGGTCTATTGGTTGAAGGTCTACGATGTGCCGGTGGCCAGTCGCCAGAGCCGTGGCCGCCCTATCATCAATCTTTTGCCCCTAGATACGGATGAGCGCATCACCACCATACTGCCCATTCGCGAATACACAGAGGGCCATTATATTTTCATGGCCACCGCTAAAGGCATCGTCAAGAAAACCGCATTAACGGCGTTTGCACGCCAGCGTTCCAGTGGCCTTATTGCTCTGGAAATTGATGAAGGCGATAACCTCATGGGCGCGGCCATCACCGATGGCAGCAAGGATATCTTGATGATCAGCGACGGTGGCAAGACGGTACGCTTCGCCGAAGAAAACGTGCGCTCCATGGGCCGCACCGCACGCGGCGTGCGTGGCATTAAGTTAATCGACGAACAAAAGGTAATCTCCCTCATTATTCCCGAAGAGGGCGCCAGCATCTTAACCGCCAGTGTGAATGGCTATGGCAAGCGTACCGCCACCTCGGAGTTTCCAACCAAGGGTCGTGGCACGCAAGGTGTGATTGGCATGGTGGTGAATGAGCGTAACGGCAAGCTAGTGGGTGCGGTACAGGTGCAGGAGCATCACCAAATCATGCTCATCAGTGACCAGGGTACACTCGTGCGTACCGAAGTGAGTGGCGTATCCATCGTGAGTCGTAATACCCAGGGCGTGACGCTGATTAAGGTGCAGGAGGGTGAATGCCTAGTGGGTCTGGCCGCCATTCTAGAGGCGGAAGATGATTTTGACGCGACCGACTCTGAAGGTGACCTAGCAGCCGCTGACACTCTAGAAAATACTTCTAATGATGCACCATCCAGTGACCAAGAATAGGGCCGTTAAGTGAATCAGAAATCTAACGTTAGCCAGCCGCAAGTGATTGAAGCAGGCTTCCACGATGATGAGATCGACCTGTTTGATCTATGGGATGATTTGGTCAGTAATAAGCGCTGGCTTATCATCGGCCT
>CAJXIK010000114.1 GCA_913054445.1 uncultured Bermanella sp. | reverse complement strand
AAAAAACAAAAAACAAAAAAACAAACACGCTCTAAACATTTAAAAATAATCATAAGAGATCACTACCATGAAAAGCATTTACAACGAATTTAACTTTGGCCTAGACGAAACCATCAACATGTTACGCGCTCAGGTGAATGAATTCGCCAGCCGTGAAATCGCGCCCCTAGCGCAAAAAACCGATGTTGATAATGCTTTCCCTAACGAACTTTGGAAAAAGTTTGGTGACATGGGCTTGCTTGGGGTAACCGCAGAAGAAGAGTACGGCGGCATCAACATGGGTTACCTAGCTCACGTCATCGCCATGGAAGAAATCACCCGCGCCTCAGCCTCTATTGGCTTAAGCTACGGTGCATTTTCTAACCTGTGTGTTAACCAGCTGACCAAGAATGCCAGCCCAGAACAAAAAGCCAAGTACCTGCCAAAACTATTGAGCGGCGATCATGTTGGTGCCCTTGCCATGAGTGAGCCCAATGCTGGTTCCGACGTGGTGAGCATGAAACTACGCGCCGATAAAAAAGGCGATAAGTATGTGCTAAATGGCGGCAAGATGTGGATCACCAACGGCCCAGACGCCGATGTATTTGTCATCTACGCCAAGACCGATTTCGAAAAAGGTGCCCATGGCATCACCGCCTTCATCGTCGAGGGTGACACTCCAGGGTTTAGCCGTGGCAAGAAGCTAGATAAGCTTGGCATGCGTGGTTCCAACACCTGCGAACTGATTTTTGAAGACTGTGAAGTACCCGCCGAAAATATCATGGGCGGCTTAAACCAGGGCGTTAAAGTCTTGATGAGCGGCCTAGATTACGAGCGTGTGGTATTGAGTGGTGGCCCTACCGGCATCATGCAAGCATGTTTAGATCTCGTAGTGCCTTACATCCACGACCGTAAGCAGTTTGGTAAAAGCATCGGTGAGTTCCAATTGATTCAAGGCAAAATTGCCGACATGTACAGCACCATGAACGCCTGTAAGTCTTATTTGTATAACGTGGCTGCGGCCTGTGACCGTGGTGAAACCGCGCGTAAAGATGCCGCTGGTGTGATTCTGTATTGCGCCGAGAAAGCCACGCAGATGGCACTGGATGCCATTCAAATTCTAGGCGGTAACGGTTACATCAACGACTTCGCCTGTGGTCGCTTATTACGAGACGCCAAGCTCTATGAAATTGGTGCCGGCACCTCCGAAGTACGACGCATGTTAATCGGTCGTGAATTGTTTAACGAAAGTAAGTAGCAGCGTAGCACTGGCTGGGATATTGGCGCTCACGGCAGCGCACAATATCCCATTCACCTAACACCCTTCTGCATAATTTTACCGTTAAGAGGACTGCTCTATGCCCGTTATTCATTCAAAGTTAAATATTCATTCGGCCGAATTCAAAGAAAATCAAGCGAACCTACAGACGCAAGTTGACGACCTTCAGGACTTGATTGCCACCATCGAATTGGGCGGTGGCGAAAAGTCACAGGCTCGTCACAAGAGTCGTGGCAAGTTATTGGTACGCGACCGTATCGCGCTGCTCATAGACGAAGGTTCACCATTTTTAGAAGTCGCTCAGTTAGCGGCCCACAAGGTTTATTCAGATAACGTACCTTGTGCCGGCGTCGTGGCGGGCATTGGTAAAGTGAACGGTGTCGAGTGCATGATCGTGGCCAACGATGCCACCGTTAAGGGCGGTTCTTATTACCCGCTCAGCGTTAAAAAACATCTACGCGCCCAGGAAATTGCCGAGAAAAATTACCTGCCGTGCATCTATTTAGTCGACAGCGGTGGCGCGAACCTGCCTCGCCAAGACGAAGTATTCCCCGATCGCGATCACTTCGGTCGTATCTTCTTTAACCAAGCCAACATGTCTGCCAAGGGCATTCCGCAAATTGCGGTGGTGATGGGCAGCTGTACCGCAGGGGGCGCGTACGTGCCGTCTTTGGCGGATGAATCTATCATCGTTAAAGAACAGGGCACGATCTTCTTAGCGGGCCCACCGTTGGTGAAGATGGCCACCGGCGAAGAAGTCGACGCACAAACCCTAGGCGGTGGTGACATGCACACCAGCCAAAGTGGTGTGGTCGATCACTTAGCCGAGAACGATGAGCATGCCTTGCAAATTGCGCGCAGCATCGTCGATCGCCTTAACTGGAAAAAACGCAATGAGCTAGACATACGCGAGGTGGTTGCCCCGCTACATGACGCCAAAGAACTTTACGGCGTGGTGCCAAAAGACAGCAAGAAACCCATGGATGTGCGTGAGATTATCATGCGTCTCGTGGATGGCAGCGAGTTTGACGAATACAAGGCCCGATACGGCAGCACCCTAGTGTGTGGCTTCGCGCGTATTTGGGGAATGCCAGTGGGCATTGTGGCCAACAACGGCGTGTTGTTTTCACAGAGCGCACAAAAAGGTGCCAACTTCGTCGAGCTGTGCTGTCAGCGCAACATTCCGTTAATCTTCTTGCAAAACATCACCGGCTTCATGGTGGGCAGTCAGTACGAACAAGAAGGCATCGCCAAACACGGCGCGAAGATGGTAACGGCGGTGGCCTGTGCCAAGGTGCCTAAGTTTACACTGGTGGTGGGCGGCAGCTTTGGTGCCGGTAACTACGGTATGTGTGGTCGAGCATACGATCCAAACTTCATGTGGATGTGGCCCAACGCGCGCATCTCGGTGATGGGTGGCGAGCAAGCAGCTGGCGTGATGGCATTAATCACTAAGGGTGCCAAAGAGCAGCGAGGGGAAAGCTTCAGCGCAGAAGAAGAAGCCGAGTTTAAGAAACCCTTGTTAGAAAAATACGAAAAAGAAGGCCACCCTTATTACGCTTCGGCTCGCCTCTGGGACGACGGCGTCATCGACCCTGCCCAGAGTCGCGACATCTTAGGCTTGGCCCTCAGTGCAGCGATGAATGCACCGGTTCAGGAAACGAAATTCGGCATCTTTAGAATGTAAGGGGGCAACCTGTTATGACAGATAATTCACATTTATTGTTTACCATAGAAGACGGCGTCGCTCGCCTGACACTAAATAAGCCAGAGATACATAACGCCTTCGACGATGTCATCATCGCCGAAATGCTCGCGGCTCTCACCGCGATCGAGCAAAACCCAGCAGTGCGAGTGGTGGTCTTAGGGGCCAACGGCAAGCACTTTTCGGCGGGTGCCGATCTGGCCTGGATGAAGCGTATGGCGCAGCTCGATGAGCAGCAAAATCGCGACGACGCGCACCAGCTTGCCGAGCTCATGTACCGCTTAAACGGCTTAAATAAACCCACCATCGCCCTCGTAGATGGTGCCGCCTTTGGTGGCGCGGTGGGTTTAGTGGCCTGCTGTGATATGGCGCTGGCCACACAACGCAGCCGCTTTTGTTTAAGCGAAGTAAAAATTGGTTTAAGCCCAGCGGTTATCAGCCCATTTGTGGTGACAGCCATTGGTGAGCGTGCTGCCCGCCGCTACTTCTTAACGGCCGAGGCCTTCGACGCCAGCGTCGCCAACACGCTGGGCTTAGTCCACGACGTGGTGAGCGATCAGGCGGCCCTCGAAGAAAAAGGCCAGCAATTAATCGCGGCCTTACTAAAAAACAGCCCGCAGGCCATAGACAAAACCAAGCAGCTTATTCAAACCGTGAGCCGTGGCGAGACAGACCAGCAGCGCCAGCAAAGCGTGCGCGATTACACGGTCAATCTCATCGCCGCTATTCGTGTGAGTGAAGAAGGTCAGGAAGGGTTATCCTCGTTCCTGGAAAAACGCCAAGCAAACTGGGTGAAGGAATCTTAATATGAGCACCAAAACAATAACTCGCCTGCTGATTGCTAACCGTGGTGAAATTGCCATTCGCATCATGCAGAGCGCGCAAAAACTGGGCATTCATTGTATCGCCCTTTATTCAGAGGCCGACCGTAACGCCCTGCATGTTAAAAAGGCCGACGAGGCCTGGTTTATAGGCCCGTCCCCCGCCAAAGAAAGTTACCTAGTGGTGGAAAAAATTCTAGCGGTGGCCAAGCAAGCCAATGCCGATGCCGTTCACCCGGGTTACGGTTTTCTGTCTGAGAACGCCGGTTTTGCCCAATCGGTAATGGATGCCGGTATGGCGTGGGTGGGCCCACCAGTGGCTGCCATCGAAGCCATGGGTTCAAAAATTGAATCTAAAAAACTGATGGAAGCGGCCAACGTGCCATTGGTGCCCGGCTACCACGGCGACAACCAAGACGAAGCCTTCTTGAGTGAAGAAGTGCGCAAGATTGGTTTCCCGGTGTTGGTGAAAGCCAGCGCCGGTGGTGGTGGTAAAGGCATGCGCGTGATTGAATCCGACGCCGAAATTAGCGCCGCGATTGCCGCTTCTAAACGTGAAGGCCTCAACAGCTTTGGCGATGATAAGTTGCTGGTGGAAAAATACATCACCCGTCCGCGTCACGTGGAAATTCAGGTGTTCATGGATGAGGCTGGCAACGGCGTGTACTTATTCGAGCGCGATTGCTCTATTCAGCGTCGTCACCAAAAAGTCATCGAAGAAGCCCCCGCCCCACAGTTCAGCGAAATAGAGCGGGAAAAAATGGGCGAAGTGGCGTTGTTGTCGGCCAAGGCCATTAATTATGTGGGAGCCGGTACCGTCGAGTTTCTTTATGACAACGGCGAATTTTATTTCATGGAAATGAATACCCGTTTGCAGGTTGAGCACCCCGTCACCGAGATGATTACCGGCCAAGATTTAGTGGCTTGGCAGATTAAAGTGGCCCAAGGTGAAGACCTGCCGCTGCGTCAAGAGCAACTGAGCATCAACGGCCACAGCATGGAAGTGCGCATCTACGCCGAAGACCCAGACAACCAGTTTTTACCCACCACCGGCCACCTGGATTTTGTGCAGTTGCCAGAGCTGATTGAGGGCCGTGTGCGCTTAGACAGCGGTGTCGTGCAGGGGGATGAAGTGAGCCCGTTTTACGATCCTATGATTTCCAAGCTTATCGTTTGGGGTGAAGATCGCCGCCAGTGCTTGAGCACCTTAAAGACCGCCTTGCAGCAGTATCAAATTGCCGGTGTCACCACCAACTTGTCGTTCTTGCGTCGCCTTGTGAATGTGGCGGCCTTTAAAGAAGGCACGGTTAGCACCGCGTTTATCGAAGAGTTCGAGAGCCAGCTCATCACCGATCAACAGGTTAAAGAGCATCACCTCATCGCCGCCGTCTGCCAGCACATGTTGGCGCGCGTGAGCACGGGTCAAAACAGGCACGCCCCAGAGCTTGCCAACAGCCCATGGCACAACATGAGCGCCTTGCGCCTCAATGCGGCGTCCCGTGAAACCTTGCGCTTGGCATACAGCAATGGCGATGCCCTAGAGATTAAGGTGGATTCGTTGGCGGCTAACCAGTGGTTGCTGCACTTAGAAACGGGTGCCGTTAAGGTGCAGGCGCGTCTGCAAGATCAGCAGCTGCAATATGAGTTCGATGGCCAGTGGCACAATGCACGAGTGATTAACCATGATAACCGCATCTGGGTGTATGACAGCCTCGGCGAGAGTGAACTTCATTATCAGCAGATGAGCTTCGGCCAAGACGAAGAAGTGGGTGGCAGCCTTAAGGCCCCCATGAACGGCACGTTAATTCAGGTGGACGTGGCAATTGGTCAACGTGTGCAGAAGGGCGACTCGCTGATGATAATGGAAGCCATGAAGATGGAACACGCCATCAAGGCCCCTCACGACGGCGTGGTAAAATCTATCACCTTCGCGGTAGGTGATTTGGTTGGTGGTGGTGACATCTTAATCGAACTGGATGAGGAAGATGAATCATGAGCCTGCCCAGTCGCGTCGAAATCATCGAAGTGGGCCCTCGGGATGGCCTGCAAAATGAGAAGAAAACCCTCAGTGTTGAACTAAGGGTCGAGCTCATCGAAAGGCTGGCTAAGGCCGGTCTTAAGAAAATTGAAGCGGGCAGCTTCGTCTCGCCTAAGTGGGTGCCGCAGATGGCGGGCACCGATCTCGTGCTGGATGCCCTTAATAGCAATGCGGCCTTCATGCAAGAGACTGGGGTGCGCTATGCGGCGCTGACCCCTAACTTAAAAGGGCTTGAAGGTGCCATTCAGCATCGTGCTGGTGAGGTGGCTATTTTTAGCGCCGCCTCCGAGTCGTTCACGCAGAAGAATATTAACTGCTCTATTAAGGAAAGCCTGCAACGCTTCTCTGGCATGATGGCCCAGGCGCAAAAAATTAACCTGCCGGTGCGTGGCTACGTCTCCACCATAGTGGGCTGCCCCTACGAGGGCGAGATAGACCCACTGAAGGTGGCCGAAGTAGCCAAGCAGATGTACCAGATGGGTTGCTACGAGGTATCCCTCGGGGACACCATTGGGGTCGGCACGCCGCTGACCTTCAAGCGCATGTTGGAAGCGGTGATGAAAGAAGTGCCGGTGAATAAGTTGGCGGTACATTGCCACAACACCTATGGCCAGGCGCTGGCGAATATATATGCCAGCCTTGAGCTGGGCATCTCTAAGATAGACTCGGCGGTAGCTGGTTTAGGCGGCTGCCCCTACGCTAAGGGTGCCAGCGGCAACATCGCCACCGAAGATGTGCTGTACATGCTTAACGGCATGAATATCGAAACTGGGGTTAACCTAGACGAAGTCGTGGAGATCGGTAATTGGATCTGTGCGGCCCTAGAAAGGGATAGCCAGAGCAAGGTCGGCCTCGCTCAATAGAGGGCGCTGGCATGACCTCA
>CAJXIK010000113.1 GCA_913054445.1 uncultured Bermanella sp. | reverse complement strand
CTTGCGGCGGACATGATACGAAATCAGCACAAGAGTGCAATAGCGACCTTGCACTTAGAGCCGGGTAAAGCGGCTAGACCGCGTTAAATTCAGGTGGTGCTATCATGGGGCCATGACACCGCCGTACTTCACCCCAGATAAATAAGCCATTTCTCTATGCCAGGTCGCGAGGTCATGCCCATTGAATTGATGCAGATGCGCATGGCCACAGGCCCGTGCTAAAACCTGCATTAACTGGCTGCTGGCGCGTAAAAAATTATTGAGCTGCTGGGCCGAGTTTTCCACATGGAGTCTTTGCCGTAGCTCTGCTTTTTGGGTGGCAATGCCCGCCGGGCAGTTATTGGTATGGCATATTCTGGCGGCCACACAGCCGATGGCTTGCATGGCGCTGTTGGCGATGGCGATGCCATCGGCACCTAGGGCCATGGCTTTCACAAAGTCTATGGGCAAACGCAGGCCACCGGTGATGATAAGAGTCACTCGTCCGCTGGCACCCTGGGCATCTAGGTAGCGGCGCGCACGGGCCAGGGCCGGTATGGTGGGCACGCTGATGTGGTCGCGGAATATCTCGGGTGCCGCGCCGGTGCCACCGCCGCGGCCATCGAGGATGATGTAATCGGCCCCCGCATCGAGGGCAAATTGAATGTCGGCCTCGATGTGATTGGCGCTGAGTTTAAAGCCGATGGGAATGCCGCCACTAATGTCACGTACGTGTTGGCCAAACTGCTTAAAATCCGCCACCGTCACGAGGTCTGTAAAGGTGGGTGGAGACAAGGACGCTTGGCCCTCTGGTATGCCGCGCAGCGCCGCGATTTTACCCACATTTTTACTGCCGGGCAGGTGTCCCCCCGTGCCGGTCTTGGCCCCTTGCCCGCCCTTGAAGTGGAAGGCTTGCACGTTTTTTAACAACCCCTCATGGTAACCAAATTTGGCGCTGGCCAGTTCATAAAAATAACGGCTGTTCTCGGCATGTTCCTCACTGAGCATGCCCCCCTCGCCGCTACAAATGCCGGTGCCCGCCAGTTCGGCACCCCGCGCCATGGCGATCTTGGCCTCCGCGGAGAGAGCACCGAAGCTCATGTCGGAGACCAGCAGGGGAATCTTTAACCGCAGTGGCTTCTTGGCCTGCGGGCCGATGATAAGCTCGGTGCCCACCGGCTGCTCTTCCATCAGGGGTTTCGTGGCCATTTGTGCCACCATGATTTGTAAGTCATCCCACTTGGGCAGCTGGTATTGCGGCACGCCCATGGCGCTCATGGGGCCATGCTCACCCATCTTGGTGAGGCCTTCCTTGGCCAGTCTATGAATGAAGGCCACGCTGGGCTCTTCCTTGGTCGGCACGGCGTCGGGCACTTGGCTGAGGGCAATTCTGGGGCTTGGCCCCGCCTTACCCACCTGTTCATCGCTAAACTGCTGGTGGCTGCCATCGCAAAAGGGGGCGTTTTGGGTGTGCTTGCAGGCGCATAAGTAGGCCTCGCCGTCCTCTTCGTCGTCCTCTTCGCCGATGAAGGCCAAGGGGGTGAATTCGCTGCCCTTGTGGGCACCGTCGCAGAAGGGTTGTTGCTGGGAGCGGCCACATCGGCAGAAGTAATACTGCTGGCCTTTTTTAAGCTCGACTGGAATGGGCTTGTTGTCTGCGATGATGGGGCTTGCCATATAGCTTGCTACCGTCGACCCTAGGTCTTACCAGTATAGGCGGGAAACGACTAAGTGCTATGCGCACGTCATTCATGGCTAACCTATGCTGTCCCACAGGGACGTCACCTTGTGACGAATGTCCTGGTAGCGGATGTTTTCACAGCTGGCAAAGCCGCCCAGTTGGCGTACCTTAAAGCGGCTGAACATGGGCACAGAGATGCCCGCCAAGAATCGGCAGTAGCTGTCTATGGACAACACCTGCTGAGTTTTTTGTGCCAAGTGTTTTTTTAATCCCAGCAGGTTCGTGAGTAGGTTGCTGTCGGTGGGCCAATGAGCCTGCTGTGAATATTCTAACTTGGCAACCTGGCCGCGGCACACAGAACAGTGGCCACACTCGGCGGGGGATTGCTGGTCGTCGAAGTAGCGTGACAGCATGTGGCTCAGGCAGCTGTCTAACTCAAAAAAACGCACTAGGCTGGCGATGCGGGTGATTTCTTTTTGCTCCTTGTGGATAAAATAGTCGTGCAGCCGTTGCGCTAATGCGGGCTGGTTTAGCGCCTCTAGGTCGATGCTGAACACTTCGGTGATGCGTTTGCTCTGCAATTCTATGAGGTTTTTATCTGCTAGGTATTCGAGGGCGGTGACGATGCGCTCCCGTGGAAATTTATGCGTCTGGTAAAGGCTGTCGAAGTTGGGCTCCCCCCATATTTTTTTAAACCGACTGTGGCTAAAGAGCGCCTTTAGGAAGTCTTGCCGCTCTCCCGTAAAGCTGGCCAGTAATTGCTCCTGCTCTTGCAAAAACTTGTATTTAAACTCGGCAAAGTAGGCAAACAGGGGTTTGATGATGCCGAGTAACTCCAGCTGTACCAGCAGGGTTTTCATGGGCAACTGGCGTACATTGCTGGCATTAGAGAGGCTCAAGCCTTGTAACTCCCATTGCCCGTTGTGGCACTCGTGGCGCATGTTGTTTAACAGGTATTCGATGCCGGTTAGCTCTGGGGTGTCGCCGTACACGAAATTTTCCACAGTATTAATGCCATCTAGGTTGGCTAGGGTTATGCAATTGGCAGGGTGGCCATCACGCCCGGCGCGGCCAATTTCTTGGCTGTAGTTTTCGATGGACTTAGGAAGATCATGATGCACCACGAAGCGAATATCGCTCTTGTCTATGCCCATGCCGAAGGCGATGGTGGCCACCACCACCTGAATATGGCCCTGCATAAATTGGTTTTGAATGTGCTGGCGTTTGTGGCTATCAAATCCGGCGTGATAGGCCTGGGCATTTATTTGCTTGTCGGTTAAAAATTGGGCCACCGTCTCGGCACTGTTTTGCAGGGTCACATAGACAATGCCGGGGCCAGATTGACGCTGGATAATGTGCAGTAGCTGGCTATTTTTATCCCGCGATGCCACCGGTATTATGGATAAGTCTAGGTTGGGACGGTAAAAGCCGGTTTGCACTATGTGGCTATCTTCGATGGCGAACTTGGCGGCCATATCCCGTTTTACTTTTTTGGTGGCGGTGGCCGTTAGCAGCAACACCAGAGGAATATTCAGTTGCTGGCGATAGCTGGGCAGCTTTAAATAATCCGGCCGAAAGTTGTGGCCCCATTCGGAGATGCAGTGCGCCTCATCCACCACCAACATGGACAAGGGCAGCGAGCCTATAAACGAGCGAAAGCGTTCATTTTTGAAGCGCTCCACCGACACCATTAAAATTTTAATCTTACCCTGACGCACATCACGCATGACCTGCTGACTCTGCTGGTAACTTAGGCTGGAATCTATGCTGGCGGCGGCGATGCCTTTAGCGGCTAAAAATTCCAGCTGATCCTTCATGAGGGCCAGCAAGGGAGAAACCACGAGGGTGAGGTGGGGCAGCTGCGTGGCCGTTAGTTGATAACACAGGGACTTGCCCGAACCGGTGGGAAACACCGCCAAGGAGGACTGGCCATTTAATAATTGCTTAATGGTTTGCGCTTGGCCGTGGCGAAACTCATCGAAACCAAAGAGTTGCTTCAGCGTCGCCTTAAGGGAAGTGGCCATGCATGGCTCCTGAGTGGGGGTGGCAGGGCAGTGTAGAGCAAGTCATGGATAATAAATATGGTACGGTCATTAGGCGTAAGATAATCGCATTAAAATAAGCACAGGGCCTCATGAGGTTGTTCATACCCTCTACAATAAGTCGGCAATAACCTGGCAATTATCACCTATACTGAGAGTGAACTCGGGTGACTTCAGCTAACGATTAGGAAGAAAAATATGCTAAAAAAAGTAACGATGGTTATGGTTTTTACTTTGTCTATGCCCATGTTGGCGCAAGCGGCTGGCGATGCGGCGGCGGGTAAGGCCAAGTCTATGGTGTGTGCCGCCTGTCACGGTGGCAATGGTATTTCGGCTGTGCCCAGCTATCCGAACCTAAAAGGGCAGAAGGCCGCCTACCTAGAATCGTCCTTGCAGGCGTTCCGTGCGAAAACTCGCACCGGCAATCAGGCCGCTATGATGTATGGCATGGCGGCGACCCTGTCGGATGCCGATATCGCCAATCTGGCCGCCTATTACAGTGCACTGTAATAGGCGGGTTAGCTGGCGTGTTTCAGCAGGGAACCCAAAATACGGGTTAAATCTCGCAACGAACTGCAATGCTCCAGCCGTGAACAATAGGGCGAGTACTGGCTCATGATGGAGTCACCACTGTCCCAGCTAAAGCGCCCTTCAGGGTTTAACCACAATACCCGCTGGCTACGCTGAAAAACCTGTTGCCACACCTGAGTGTTGCCATCGCCATTATTATTGCGCGCATCGCCAAGCATAATTACCGTGGTCTTGTTGTCGATGTCGTCCATGGCCAATGTCTGGAAATCTTGCAGGGCCTTGCCGTAATCTGTGGGCAGGTTGGCACGGTTCTCCATGATCTCGGTGATGGCGTCTGCTATTTCCAGTTTGGCAAAGTCATCGCTTACCTCCACCAGCTCACTGGTAAACACAAACGAGCGCACCCTAGGTAGCACGTCTTGCAGGCTGTATAAGAACAACAATAAAAAACGTGCGGTGCGGCTCACCGAGCCACTCACATCACACAACACCATTATCTTGGGTCGTTCGATGCGGCTAGATTTCCACTTGGTATGAAACAAAAATCCATCGTAGGCGGCATTGGCGGCGATGGTCTTGCGCACATCCAGTAAGCCGCGCTTGCTTACTTTACGGCGGCGGCTGTGTAGGCTGGCCAACTGCTTGGCGGCTTTCTTTACCAGACGCAGCATGAGCTGATACTGGCTTTGGTCTATGTTACTGAGTTTGATGGTTTGCAGTATGTCGGCCCTTAATTTCAGGCCACTGTTTTTGCTGAACAATAAAAATTGTTGCTCCACGAAATCTCTAACCTGTTGGCGTAAAATCTCTTGGCGTGTTCTTAATTGCTGCAGCAGCGAAAAACTCTGGTCGTCCTTGGCCATCTCGCTTAATTCTTGGTTTAATTGGCTCTCGCCCAGTGCCTGCATGATGCGCATGGTGACTATCGGCTTCTGGGTAAAGATTTTCATTTGGCTGGCACCCGCCGCTGCGGCTGCGTCGTTGATGGCCATCTGCATGGCGGTGTTATCGCCGCTCATGAGTTGCTGAGCGAGGGGCGATTGCAGTGCGCTGCCCTCCGTCGCTGATGGCTCGACGGGTGTCTGCACATCTTGCGCTGGCTGGCTGGCACTGGCAGACGCGGGCAGGCCTTCATCGTCGTTTTTATCGTTATTGCCAGGAGATGCAGGGGCTTGTAACGAGAAAAACTGATCAAACAAAATCGAAAATTGCGCCTGATGTTGCAAACTTTTAGCCAGGGTTTTTGCCAGCGCCGACTTGAGCAACAGTGGGTCTCTTAAACCAACGAGGCGCGCGGCTTGTAACGCATCTAGGGTCTCGCTGGGGGATACCGGCAAGCCGTCGTGACGCAGGGCGTGAATAAAATCCCCCAACACTTTTTGCACGCTAGCGCCTCATCTTCTGTATGAGTTGATGAATTTCTGGCTCCACCGCCTCGATGTCGTCCTGAAACTTAAGCAACAGGTTGAGGGTGGTCTTGATCCAGTCGTGGTCGAGGCTGTGCACATTAAGCAGTAACAAGGCTCGGGCCCAATCGATGGTTTCGCTCACGGCAGGCACCTTCTTTAATGCCAATGCCCTTAACTCGCTGACAAAACTCACCAGATCTTGGCGCAAGGTTTCGCCTATTTCTGGCACCTGCACGGCGATAATCTGTTGTTCGAGTTTGGGGTCGGGGAAGGGAATATATAAGTGCAAGCAGCGTCGCTTGAGGGCATCGCCCAATTCTCGGGTGTTGTTGCTGGTTAACATGACGATGGGTTTGGAGGTCGCCTTGATGGTGCCTATCTCGGGAATGGTGACCTGGTAGTCCGATAGTAATTCCAGTAAAAACGCCTCAAACTCCTGATCGCTCTTGTCTATTTCATCGATCAATAAGATGGCACCGTCTTCTTCACGCAGGGCTTGCAGCAAGGGGCGCGGCTCTAAAAATTGTTCGGAATAAAAAATATCGCCAAATTGATGGAGCCTGTTCACCGATTCATCCAAGCCCTTGGCACCGCGCATCACATCCCCTAGCTGATCTTTTAAGAGCTGAGTGTAAAGCAGCTGCTTGCCGTATTTCCATTCGTACAGGGCGCGGGTTTCATCCAGCCCTTCGTAGCATTGCATACGAATGAGTTTGGCTCCCAGATATTGGGCGGTCTTCTTGGCCAGCTCGGTCTTACCTACTCCTGGTGGCCCTTCGATTAATATGGGCTTTTGCAGTTGGCACGCTAGGTACACCGCCATGGCAATATCATCGCTGCAAATGTAGCCGAGCTGCTCGAAACTGTCTTTGATGAGTTGCGGGGAGGCGATCTTGTCACTGTGTTTAATAATCACAACGAATCCTAAAAACGGTAGTTAGCGCATGCTACTGGGTTTTAATGGGCAAAGCAGTGGCATTAAGTGGTAAATGCTCAGGCATTAGAGCCTGTGTTTTCTAAGTAATGGAAGCTGTGCTTATTTCAATGCACTTGCCCCCTTGATCTATACTTACACCATCGATACAGGAT
>CAJXIK010000112.1 GCA_913054445.1 uncultured Bermanella sp. | reverse complement strand
GAAGAGCCGACAGAGGAATTATTGGCGTAAGCGGTTTTTAAATAGCGTGGGTTCAATGTCGGTATACATCAAAAGAACCAGAGCTCAATAAATAAAATCCGCCCACCCATGACTGGAGTTGATAGCACAGAGGTCGCCGTTAACCCTTCCCTGGGGGCTTGCTTTGGCATCCATGCCAAAAATCACCTCATTGCTGTCAACCCCAGCGATGGGTCAGTTTACTTAGGCCGCGGATGAAAAGAAGTTCAAAAGTCGAGCAGCTAACATAACTTAGCTTAGAAGTACTAAATCTCTGAGTTGGCAGCTAAGTAAAATGATGCGCTTAGAAGTTGAAATCACGCAATGATAAGAATGTAAGTTTATAAATATAAATCTATAAGAAGGTGAGTTATGCAAACAACGAATCAATTGCCTATTACCTCAATGGTGGCCACCACGGTGAGGGATTATTTTGCCCTCACTAAGTTTAAGGTGGTGGCGGTGATGTTATTCACTATGGTGGTGGGTTATCTGTTGGCCAGTGGCACTAGCATTGATTTATGGCACTTGTCTTGTTCCCTAGTGGGGGTGGCGGCCTGCTGCATGTCGGGGGCGGTGTTGAATCACCTGGTAGATCGTTTTCGTGATACCCAGATGCAGCGCACTAAGCGACGCCCGGTGGCGGCAGGTAAGGTGAGTGTAGAGTCGGCGTTTGTATTTTCTATGGTGTTGTTGTTGGCGGGCTTTAGCATCTTATATTGGCAGGTGAACAGCTTAACGGCGGTGTTATCTGTGTTGTCTATGTTTGCCTATGGCGTGGTTTATAGCCTGTGGTTAAAGCCTGCTACTCCGCAGAACATTACCATCGGCGGCATCGCCGGTGCTATGCCGCCCCTGTTAGGTTATACCGCGGTGGCCAATGTGGTGGCACCGGAAGCCCTGCTGTGGGTGTTGATTGTCTTTACCTGGACGCCGCCGCATTTTTGGGCGCTGGCCATCTACAAACGCGACGATTATGCCAAGGCGGGCGTGCCTATGCTGTCCGTGACTCATGGTGCTGAGTTCACCGCATTTCAGGCCTGGCTGTACTGCCTGTTGTTATGCTTGGTTAGTATCTTGCCGGTCTTAATTGGTTCGCAAGGGCTAATCTATTTAGTGGTGGCCACCTACATCAATGCCAAATTTACCTGGTTCTGTTATCGCCTATGGATGCAGCCCAGCCATAAAAATGCCCGCCGCAGTTTCCGCTATTCTCTTTTTTATATTATGTGGTTATTTGCAGCTTTGTTATTGGATCATTATGTTCGGTTAATTGCTTTTTAGGGGGTGATTGCCCAATCTAAAATAGGGGGGGATGTTAGAAAACCAGTTCGGTTCGTTGAGCAGTGCAGTGAAATATAAAAATCATCAGTCAAAAGGAAAGGATTATGTATTTACAACACATGTTTGGATTGCTGTATCACCCGAAATCAGAATGGGACTCCATTAAAGAAGAAGATCATTCGTTGGGGCATGTCTACCTGACTCACCTAATATTTTTAGCGGCCATACCGCCATTTGCCGTGCTGGTGGGCACCACCCAGTTTGGTTGGAGCATTATCGGCAAAGAATATTATTACCTGTCCATGGCCACCGCCGTGCCGCTCGCCATCGGCTTTTATGTGGCCCTGTTGGCGGGTATGTTTTTCATGGCTTACACTACCTATTGGATGGAAAAAACCTTTGGTGCCGAGGCCAGTCTCGAGCGTTGTTTATTGTTTACCACCTTCACCTCTACTCCTATGTTTTTGGCGGGAGCTATCGGTGTGTTGCCTATTCTATGGCTGGATGTCTTCGTGGTGATGGCCGCGGTAAGTTATACCATTTACTTATTATACGCGGGTGTACCTATCTTCATGAACATACCTCAAGAACGGGGTTTCATCTTTGCTACCTCTATCTGTACCGTGGGCATGTGCGCTCTGGTGGGAATCATGGCGGCCACGGTGATTATTTGGGGGTCGGGTATAGCACCGCAATTGTTGGGCTAAGTGCGGATAATGAGTATTTGCGACCGCTTTGAGTTTGGGGGAGATGACGGTGTGGTTGTATAAATGACAGGACGTGCCGTAGATTTCATGGGCTTAAAGCTTGTCCCGGGGCAGGTATTTCAGTTGGAGTTTGAGGGTTACACTTCGGATCGTGATCGCAGTATTCTCATTGGTTATCGTCGCAATGCATCGTTAATCGTCACCACTCCCTTAATTAACGGTGTGCTGGCCAATGTGAAAAACGGTGAAAGCGTAAACGTGCGCTTTTTTGCCAATCGCCTAAGCTGTGCCTGTGCCTTTAAGACTAGGGTCATCTACGCCAGCAAGTCTCCTTATCCGCACATTCACTTCGAGGTGCCGGAAGCCGTTATGACCGGTGAGGTGCGTGAGAGCGTGCGCGCCAGTGTCGAGGTGGTGACGAATGTTGAATACAGGGTCGCTGGCAACACCAAAGTCACCAGTGCAAAGATCATCGATTTGAGCATTCATGGCGCTGGTGTGGTGGGCAAGACCTTTGAATTTAAGGCTGGTGATACGGTGAGCCTGATCTTTACCATAGATATCGCCGACCTGTCCTACCAAATAAAGGTAAAGAGTCGCGTGCGTAGCATGCAAAAAATAGAGAAGGGCCTGAGTGTCGGCTTGCAGTTTGAGGATGTACCGGACAGCGAGAAGATTGCCCTACAGGCGTTTGTGTTAAGTAAGGTCAATGATGCGTGATGGGTACGAGCTTGCCCCGTGAGCGAGGCTTTAATCGGCTCTTCGGGCACGGGGTGCCCTCGTACAGGTCATGGATAACCGTCCGCACGAGCGAGGCAGCAAGGTTAGTAACTAGGGCGGTTTACGGGTATAATTCGCGGCCTTAAATGCTCTTTGATACTCTTTAATACATAGGCAGTGCCATGCGTTGTCCGTTTTGCGGCGAACAAGACACAAAAGTCATCGACTCCCGTTTGATCACAGACGGCGATCAGGTGCGTCGTCGTCGCCAATGTCAGGCCTGTGAAGAGCGTTTCACCACCTTCGAGAGCGCCGAACTGGTGATGCCTAAGTTAATCAAGAGTGACGGCACCCGCGTCCCCTTCGACGAACAGAAGCTCACCAGCGGCATGCAGCGGGCATTGGAAAAACGGCCAGTGAGCGTCGAAGACGTAGAAGCCTCTATCCACAAAATTCAAGCTAAGTTAAGAGCCACCGGTGAGCGCGAAATAAAGAGCCGCCTCGTGGGTGAGCTGGTCATGGATGAGCTACGCAAGCTCGATCAGGTGGCCTATGTGCGCTTTGCCTCAGTGTATCGCCAGTTCCAAGATATCGAAGAGTTCAGCAAAGAAATTGACCGTATGCGTCACCATGCCCCGCAAGACACCTCACCGCAAGACAGCTTAAAAAAAGACCCCCCCAATTTAAACACTGCGCCTAAGCACAGGGAGCCTAGCTCATGAGCCATGCTCAATACATGGCTCGTGCCATCTCCCTTGCCAAAAAAGGTCTCTACACCACAGATCCCAACCCTCGGGTGGGCTGTGTGCTGGTGAAAGACGGCGTGATCGTGGGTGAGGGTTATCATCGTAAGGCAGGCGAGGGTCATGCCGAGGTGAATGCCCTCGCCCAAGCTGGCGAGCGTGCTCGTGGTGCCACCGCCTATGTGACCCTCGAGCCGTGCAGCCATTTTGGGCGCACCCCGCCGTGCAGCGATGGCTTAATTAAGGCCGGGGTAGTTCATGTAGTGTGTGCCATGCAAGACCCCAACCCGCAGGTGGCGGGCAAGGGCTTTGCTAAATTGCAGGCGGCGGGCATCGAACTGACCTCAGGCATATTGGAAGAGCAGGCGCGCGCCCTAAACCCCGGCTTCATCAAGCGTATGGAGACCGGCCTGCCGTTTGTGCGTCTGAAGATGGCCAGCAGCCTAGATGGTCGTACCGCCATGCAAAGCGGCGAGAGTCAGTGGATAACCGGCCCCGCGGCGCGCAGCGACGTGCAAAAATTACGGGCGCGCAGCTCTGCCATCATCAGTGGTATCGACAGCATCTTGCTGGACGATGCCTCCCTCACGGTACGCGCGCACGAGCTGGGCTTTGACGATGAGGCCTTCGCCCAGTTTGTGGCGGCGCGCCAACCCCTGCGCGTCATCCTCGACAGCAAGGGACGTCTGCCCAAGTCGGCGCGAGTGTTAAAACAGGCGGGTGATACCCTCGTGGCAGTCAGGCACGGTGTGCAGCTACACGTGGGGGCTGAAGTGCTGCCGTTAAATACAGACGGCAAGGGGCTGGATTTAAAGGCGCTGCTGATTGAATTGGGTAACCGTCATTGTAACGAAGTTTTGATTGAGACCGGTGCCACCCTGGCCGGGCAGTTTATTCAGCAAGCCTTAGTGGATGAGATGGTGCTGTATATGGCGCCATGCCTGATGGGCAGCTCGGCGCGCCCCCTGTTTAATCTCACCATCGAGCAGATGGCCGACAAGCAAGTATTGAATATCGTAGATACCCGCATGGTGGGGGATGATATGCGCCTCACCATTCGTTTTTAGGTCGTTTAAGCAATTAAATTAGCTTAGATGTGCAAGATTTGAGTAATGAATAATAAGTTTGGAAGAATCAAATGGCGCTTAACAAGATAGAAGAAATTATTGCCGACATGCGTGATGGCAAGATGGTCATCCTTATGGATGACGAAGATCGTGAGAACGAAGGCGACATCATAGTAGCCGCCGAAAAAGTCACGCCAGAGATCATTAACTTCATGGCCAGCAAGGCCCGTGGCTTGATATGTTTAACCCTCACCCCAGAGCGTTGTGATTACTTGGGGCTGCCATCCATGGTGGCCGGTAACGGTTCCAAGTTCAGCACCCCGTTTACGGTGTCTATCGAGGCCGCCGAGGGGGTGACCACCGGCATCAGCGCCGCCGACCGCGCGGTCACCGTGTTGGCCGCGGTGAATCCCATGTCTAAGCCAGATGACATAGTGCAGCCGGGTCATATCTTCCCGTTGCGCGCCCAGGCAGCCGGAGTGTTGGCCCGTGCCGGTCATACCGAAGCCGGTTGTGACCTCGCCCGCCTAGCAGGCTTGCAGCCTGCCGGGTGTATCGTCGAGATCATGAACGACGACGGCACGATGGCCCGTCGCCCGCAGCTAGAAGAGTTTGCTCAGGAACACGGCTTGAAGATCGGCACCATCAGCGACCTGATTCAATATCGCATGAGCAACGAGAAAAGCGTCGAGAAAATCAGCAGCGATACCATCAGCACCGATTTTGGTGAGTTCACATTAAACATGTATCGCGACACCATCAACAACGAGACCCACATGGCGCTAAGCCGCGGCGACCTGCACGGCGACGAGCCCCCTGTGGTGCGTGTGCAATCGGCCGAGACCCTGCGTGATGTCTTGGGTGCGGTGATGACCGACTCCCAGAGCTGGTCGGTGAGCCATGCCTTACAGGCCATATCGGAGGCCAGCAGCGGTGTTCTCATCATGCTAAATTCTGGTGAGCGCGAAGATATTGCTGCCAGTGTGGAAACCTTTTTTGGCCGCCAGAAACCTCAGCGCACCACCAATGTGGATAGCTCGGGCGCGTTCGTCACCATCGGTACAGGCTCGCAAATATTACGCGAACTGGGGGTCACTAAGATGCGTCTGTTGAGCGGCCCCATGAAATTTATCGGTATTTCCGGCTTTAACCTGGAAGTGGTGGAATACATCCCTTACAAGAACTAAAGCTACCAAGAATAATCATTAGTTATATTAAAAGATTTAGATATTAGGAACGTAACATGAAAAAAATAGAAGGAAAGCTCACGGCGCTGGATGCTAAGTTTGCCATCGTCCAAACCACCTGGAATGAGTTTGTGGTCGATAAATTGGTAGACGGTGCGGTACGCGGGTTAACACGCCACGGTATCGACGCAGACGACATCACCTTAGTAACCTGCCCGGGTGCGTTTGAGGTTCCCTTGGTAGTGAAGAAGCTGGCACAGAGCGGTAAGTATGATGCCATCATCGCCCTCGGCGCGGTGATTCGGGGTTCTACCCCCCACTTCGATTACGTTTCGGGTGCGGCGGTCAATGGTTTGAGCCAGATTACCCTAGACACCGGCATTCCGGTTTCCTTTGGTATTTTAACCGTGGACACCATAGAGCAATCTATCGAGCGCGCGGGCACCAAAGCGGGCAATAAGGGTGAAGAATCCGCCTTAACCGTTTATGAAATGGTTAGTCTACTTAAGCAGTTGGAGGCGTGATGAACGAGCGCTCTAAACCTGTACCCCGTAAAAGCAAGAGTGGTCGTCCTAACCCTGGAGCCCGTCGCAAGGCGCGCCATTATGCCATGCAGGCATTATATCAGTGGGACATGGCCGGCTCTAATCTAAGCAAGATCGAAGCGGAATTCATTGCCGATAACGACATGACTCATGTGGACAGCGAGTATTTCCGTGATATTTTACGCGGCGTGCCTAACAACTTAGGCGAACTGGACGAGATGCTCTTGCCTTGCCTGAGTCGTGACATCGAAGAGGTGACACCGGTTGAGAAGGCCATCCTCAGACTGGCTGCCTTTGAGCTTGCCCATCGCATCGATGTACCTTACAAAGTGGTGATCAACGAAAGTGTCGAGCTATCGAAAAAGTTTGGTGCCACCGATAGCCACAAGTTCGTCAACGGTGCGCTGGATAAACTGGCGCAAACTGTGCGTATTGTGGAAGTTAAAAAATAAATAGGCTCGCTGGGGTTGCCTAAGGGGTTTCGGCCACGGGGTGGCCTCGTACGAGGGCAGCCCCTGCCCGAATCTTTTGGCA
>CAJXIK010000111.1 GCA_913054445.1 uncultured Bermanella sp. | reverse complement strand
CATATATGCCGAAAATACTGGGAGAGCACCGTGGCTAAGGGCGAAAAACTCATCGAAAGAGGCCCAGGCACAGAAGCGCCAAAGCAAGCAGCTGTGCCCTTCTATAAGGGCGAAACCTTTCTCCTCGTGCTGAAGCTGAGCCTCGCCTTAGGGATCATAAGCTCGTTGCTCACCGGCATGATTCTCACTAACATGCGCCTAGGCAAGCTTGAAAATACGGTCGCCGACACTATGTTTGAGGTGGAGCAGCTCAGCCTTAAACAGGAGGTGGTGGTCACCAACCTTAAACAGCTCACCCAGGATCACCACTTACTAGTGAGTAAGGTCACGACCCTAGATATAGAAGCCGCCAAGGGCGACCTTAGCGTCGCCCTTAACATTCTCGATACGCAAAGCCAAAATATCGACAAGCAACTGGCCACCACCCGCAACGGCTTGATCAGCCTGTCGCGCATGGTGAAGGGCAGCCGAGTGTGGCAGGAAGACTATCGTGGCCAGTACCAAACCCTATTCGATGCCAATAAAAAACTAAAAGCTAAAATCAAGACCCTGCGTGGTATTAAGAAAAAAGAAGCCGCCGCCCCCAGATACATAGAGATGGATTTTTAGCCTAGGGCTCGGCTTGTTTGTTAAACTCCCCCCATGAATCTAGAACACATAACATTGAGCGAGTGGGCACAACCCAACTTTCGCGCCGTGAACAAATTTTATCGCAGTCAAAAACACAAGGGCAGCGCCAGCGGTGACGAACGCGTGTTCATTGCCAGCTACGACGACCAGGTTATCGCCGCGGTGCGCCTCGTGCCCCAGCAAGGGTTTTACTGGTTACGCAGCCTGTATGTGAAGAATGAACTGCGGGGCCAGCATTTGGGGCTGGCGCTGCTGACATTGGTGCGCCAACAACTGACGCCTGCCATCTATTGCTTTCCCTATACTCACCTCGAAGATTTTTATCAGGGCGCGGGCTACTCGCCGCTCGCATCCGCACAATTACCCGAGCCTTTGCAGCAACTTTTCGTCAAGTATCGGGGTAAGGGGCAGGGGATTATTTGTATGGTGAGCTCGGCCACGGATATTTAGGGCATCGGCCACGGGGTGGACTCGTATTTTGGGCATCGGCCACGGGGTGGCCTCGTACGAGCGCACCCCGTGCGCGATAGGTAACTCCCTGCCCCTGCAAAATCACGAGCACACCCCGTGCGCGATAGACAACTCCCTGCCGCTGCAAAATCACGAGCACACCCCGTGCGCGATAGGTAACTCCCTGCCCCTGCAAAATCACGAGCGCACCCCGTGCGCGATAATAATAATTAGCGCCCAACAAAAAAACCAGAGGGGGCAAGCCATCCGGTTAGGTCTTATTATTTTGTATTATTATTTTTAAGTCGTTATAAAAACTAGCCAGCCTGCTGTGCCATATATTCACGACGCTTGCTTTCGCCTTCTATATAGGCCAACCATTGCATGGCAGATTTTTTGCTGCCTTTGAATTGCGCCGCCATCTCGAAGGCCACGCTGGCAGCATTTAACTTATTCAAGTTAAACAATATTAGGCCCTTGAGCACTAACGCCTGATCTTCATCTTTAAAGGCATCATGTCCAAGCGCCTTAGAAACCTGTTTTAGCGCCAAGTGCCATTCCTGACGCTCGCTATGAATTTGCGCCAACTTATAATGATCCTTGGGCGCTTGGCTGAGACTGGCGGCCTGACTCATGATTTTAATGGCTTGCTCGTATTCCTTGGCCATCATGAGGGCATCGCCCAACAACGAGAGGTTGCTCGCGTTCGCGGTAACCACCTCGGCCTTGAGGCCATCTAGCATCACCCGAGCCGATTTATAAGGCAGATCGAGCGCCAACATGGCCTGCGCTAGGCTAATCACCTGGGATGGCTTTTTCAGCAAGGCTTGATCGTAGGCGCTTTCGAGTACCGACAACGCTTTCTCTGGATGGCCCAGTTCATCATAAACCGCCGACAACTGTAACCAATACTGGGGCTTCGCATATCCGCCAATCAAGTCTTTTAGGCAACGCTCCATGGCCACAAAATCCTTGTTGCTGTAATACACCGCACGCTCCACCAGTAACCAGCTTTCCCGTGGTTGCTTACCCAGTTTTTTCGTGACGGCAATGGCGTGCTTAATATCGGGCAGCGCGGCGTTATGATTTTGTAGCTGATAATGTATCTGCGCACGCAACACATAAGCATCTGGGCTGGGTTTATCCACCACCGCAAACCAGTTATTTAACGCCGCTAGCGACGCCGCATATTGCTCTTGCACTAAGTGCAATTTGGCAATGCTATAGAGGGTCGTCTGCTCTAGGCTGGCCGCTAGTTTCTTGGTGGTTAATACCTGCTCATAAGCCTCGATGGCCTCAGCATAGTTTTCCTGACTAAATTGCACATAAGCTAACATGTTCCAGCTCATGGCTTTTTCATAGGAATTGCGCCGTACTTTTTGCAGGGCGGTTAATGCCTCGAGAGCTGCCGGAAATTGCTTGGTATCGGCCAGCTCACGAATATTATCGAGCTTCTTAAATATTTTTGCGCGCATGGTTTGCGCACGTCGCACCTTGCGTTTACTTTTTGTTTCTTGTATTTGCGGCTTCGCGTCAGTGACTACTTGCTGGGCATGCGCCACCGTGGCGGGCGTCACCACATTGAGCACCAGACTCACCACCCCCAGCATCAAGACACCACCAAGCCTAGTGTTACATTTATTTTTCATAATCATCAGCCCCTCTTCCTGCTGCTTTTATCCAGTTCAAAACGAATGATGTTGCGCACACCGGTCACATCGCTGGCCACACCGTCGGTTATTTTTGGTTTGTACTTAAATTTTTTGGCGGCGCTGATGGCGGCACGATTAAATATATTGGCAGGGTTCGCCTCGATCACACGCACGTCTTTCACTGTGCCCAGCTTGCTCACGGTAAATTCCACCACCACATAACCTTCGATGCCTTTCTGTGCGGCACGCCTAGGGTACTGGGGTGCCACCTTCACGATGGGCAGATACTCGCCATCACCTGCGCCGCCCCCCAGCCCCGCATCTATGGATAAATCGGCGGCAAGATCTAGGCTGCCCATGTCCATACTGCGGGCATGAGTACTGTCCACACTAGGTTTAGCCATCTGCGGCTTGGCTGGTTCCTTGGCGGCAGCCGGTGGTTTATTGGGTTTGCGTACTTTGGTTTGCAGGTCTTCGTCCTGTTTGATGTGAACGAAGTCCACCAATTTGTCTAAGCCGTTATCTTCCAACACCGAAGCGCCCGACGATATTAAGCCTTGCATCAGCAACGATACGGCGAAGGTCACCGCCACCGCAGCCAATAGTGCCAGCCCCATTCGTGCTATTAGGCTCTGTGATAGCTCGCGCATTTTAGGGCTCCTGCGTGGCCAGTGAGATGTCGTAGATGCCCGCCTGACGCGCCGCATCCATGACCGCCACTAAGGTTTTCGTTCTCGCTTCTTCATCTGCCTGTACCACCACCGTGCCCTGTGGATTTTCGGCATGCAGGCGCTCTATGTTGGCCCGTACTTGGCCCACTTCCACCATGCGCTTGTTGATCCACACCTCGCCATTCTCATTGATGGCAACGAGGATGCCCGCCTTGGGTTTGGCCACCGAAGTCGCGGCATCTGGGCGATTTATTTCTATGCCCGACTCTTTTACAAACGAGGCCGTGACGATAAAAAAGATTAACATGATGAACACCACATCCAACATGGGGGTAACATCTATCTCACCTTCTTCTGCTTCCGGCGTCAGATTTTGAAATCCGCGTCTCATATTTTTTTCCTCAGTCTTACCATTGTGCGGTGCTAAACAAGCGCTTTAATGGTCGAAAGTTAATTGATCTTCCAGCTGTGCTTTTTGACGACGCACATAACGCTGAATCATGGAGATAGCAAACACGCCGGTAAGTGCGCCTACCATGCCCGCCATCGTGGGGATGGTGGCCTTGGATATACCCGAGGCCATGGCGCGCGGGCTGGCGCTGCCGATATAGGCCATCACGTCAAACACCTCTATCATGCCGGTGATGGTGCCGAGCAAACCAAACAGTGGGCATAGCTTCACCAGCATTTGAATGGTGCGCGTGTTGCTGGCGAGGGCCATCTCGACTTGTGCCACTAGGTCATAACGCACTTGGTGAGCCTGCCAGCTGGTGCGTTCTGGGCGCGCATTCCACTCCTTCACGGTGCGATTTAGCAGCGATTTATGCGAAAAGTTAAAGTACGCGACGCGCTCGAAGATAAAAAACCACAACAACAAGATGATGCCGAGGATGGCGAACAACACATCACCGCCGCGCTCGGTAAACAAATAAACCTGGTCGTAGGCATCCATAAACATGGGTTATGCCGCCTTTGCGAAGTGTTGCTGTTCGGCCTTACGCGCGAGGATACCGGTGGCACGCTCTTGCAAAATCTGAATCAACTCGCGGCTCTTGTTATTGGTCACGGTATGCAGGAACACACATGGAATGGCGGCCACTAGGCCCAACACGGTGGTGATCAGGGCCTGTGAAATACCACCGGCCATTAATTTAGGATCGCCGGTGCCAAACAGCGCCATGGTTTCAAACACATCTATCATGCCGGTCACGGTGCCCAACAAGCCCAGTAGCGGTGCTACCACAGAGATGATTTTTATCCAGTTAATGCCGCGACTTAGGGCCGGTATTTCCATGGAGATGGACTCGCCTAAATGCAGCTCTAGGGTTTCGGTGTCGCTGTTCATGTTGGCCTGATAAACCGCCATCACTCGACCCAACGCATTGTTGCTGTTGGGAGTATCGTCTTGCATTTGTTTTTTAATGCGCGCCGCTTCTCGGCCCAAAATAATCATGCGCACTAACGCTAGCAAGACACCGATGACCGCCAGACACAGAATGATGTAGCCGACTACGCCCCCTTGAGTGATACGCTCACCGATACCGGCACTCTGCCCCATTATTTGCAACAGTTGACCGCGACTGGGATCCAGCCAAAAGCCACTTAGAGCAAATTTTTCTTGCTCTAGTGCCGCCGCCGAACGGTTATAGCGACTGCCCGGCTGCTGCTCTAACGCCACCAGTGTTTGTGTGTCGGTATCCCATACTAAATAGTTGCCGTCGGCCACCACGTTGAAGCCACCAATGCGCACCACCTGTTTATTAACGGTTTCACCGCTGGGCAACACCACGTCTGCCTGATATTTAACCACGCCCCCCGTCATGGTCATCTCGCGCTGTAGCTCGAACCACAACTGCTCTAGGTTTGCCATGGAAGGTAGCTGCGAAGATGACCCCGCCACCTTAATTAAATCACTTAAAAATTTCTCGCGGCCTGGCAATTGTGAACTCACCACCGAGCCAGAGAAGATACCCTTAGTATCCCCAGCCACCTGCTGCAATACCCCAAACATTTCTTTAAGGCTACCTAGGCGTTCATTGAGCTGCTCTTGAGCCTGGCTTATTTGCTGTTCATTTTTGGCAAATGAGGCTTCTTTTTGTGCACTTTGAAGTTCCAGTTCGGTGCGCTGACCATGGGCTTCATTCAGCAAACGCTGCTGATCGAATTTGGCGATGTTAAATTTCTTTAGGCGGGTGCTTAGCTGGTGATCATCACGCGCCTGGCCCTGCTCCACTAAATTTAGTAGCTCGTCCATGTTTAATGTTTCGGCTTCAACCGGCACCATGCAGGACAGGGTCACGCAGGCCGTTGCCAATATTTTTACAGAAAACTGACGCGCAGAATTAAGACAATTAAATTTCATTATTTTATCTCCAGGGTGGCAAGCGTGGGCGCGGACACCGGCACCTTGATTAAACCCGGTGCGGTCTGCTCGCGGGCAATACGAATGCCCTTGCTGATATTGCTCTTATAGGCAGAATCCAGCGTTTGCCAATCTTGACTCGCACTATCCCATACACCCTGTTTCTTACCGTCCAGTGTTTGATAAGTTAAAGAGATGCGCCCCGTACGCAGGAAATCCACAGCACGATTTTGGCCATCTATTTGAATCTCGCCGCGGTACGCTTCAATGGTTCGGCCATACTCTAACTCGGTTTGGTAGGCCTGCATGACCTTACGATATTTTTCTGCCACGGTGACATCTGCACGGGCCATCAGGTCTTTAAGTTTAGTGATACGCTGTACACGCTCTTGCTTTAAGAAAGGCACATCCACCTGCACAAACTGCTCTATGGCGTCGATCATGCGCAACATCAGCGGAGTAATTTGTCGCTCTATGATGGAAACTTGGTGAATACTATCGCTTATTTTTTGTTGTTCTTGTTGTTGTGCATCAAGCTGTTTATCCAACTGGCTAATGTAAACCGTTAGGCCCTCGACCTGTTTTAGCACCCCACGGTACTCCCGTTCGGCGCTGCGTGTGTGCGCATCGACGGCATCTATTCTTTGTTGCGCCTTTTGTGCATGTACCACACGTTCGACGCCCTTAGTGATGGCACTGTCCATGTTAGTCGCGCTCACATTTAATGCCGTGGCAGACAATATTGCCCCTGCCAAAAGGGAACGTGCGGTGATGTTTATGAGCATGATCTGTACCTGTAATCTTTCAATTTTATTCCGGCCTTAGCCAATTCTAGACATTTTGATAACGGTTAGGATACGCAGATTTTGTGACAGAAAAGTTACATGACAATTTTGTTGCAGATTTTTTAAATCGAGGATTAAAGATTAAAGTACATAATTTTATTTATCCGCCAGCTCAGAGGTTTAGTGCTTCTATTTGAGGTCGCCGTAAATCCTTCCCTGGAGGCTTAATTTTGGCATCCATGCCAAAAACACCCTCAAATAGAAGCACTAAACCTCTAAGCTAAGTTATTTAATATTCTCGACTATTGATCTTTTTTCATTA
>CAJXIK010000110.1 GCA_913054445.1 uncultured Bermanella sp. | reverse complement strand
TGCCCTGCACACAAGGGCTAGCCAGATACCCGTGAGTCTCTAAATCAGGTAAAGTAGTGGGCTTTATTTTGACACATTGGCCCTATAGAACGTATGTTTTTTGAACAGGAACGCAGCCAGTTTTTTCGGCCCCTCACCAGCAAGTATCGCGAGCAAATGGTGGAGTGCCTGCGGGAGTTGTATAAGCAACTTTTCTCTAGCTCCCATGCGGGCAGCAGCGAATATGGTCAGGCCTTGAGCCGCGAGGCGGTGATCAACATTTTTGGCGAAGCCTTAGTGCGTGCCCCCGTCATGCAAGATGGCGCAGGGGATGACAGCCGCTTCAAGAGTCACCGCGAGCTGGCGGCTTTTATTCTCAATAATATGCTGGAGCATGGCTGGATGGAAAAGCAGGTGGATGAAGCCACCTTGCAGTCGAGCTTTAATTTCAGCCGCTGCGGCCGCCAGTTTGTGGAGCCCTTCCTGGCGGGCGAGGGCACTCAACAGGTGGCGCGCCACCGCAACACCCGCAACGTGCGCAACGCCCTCGAGAGTTTCTTGGAGCACGGCGAAGTATACGACCTGTTAGATGCCTTCGATTACAGTGAGCGCATCATCAGCGACTTCACCGATGTCATCAGCGAGCTGGACGAACGCAAGCGTGATCTCGTGCGGGAAATAGACGGCCAGATGCTGGCGCAAAAAGCCAGCGAACAGTTTTTCGACTTCATGGAAAAACGCTTTCAACCCGACCTGTCGGTGCGCCTGTCGGCCGATAACGTGGAAAAATACCGCAGTCAAATAAACGACATCATCGAACAAATTCGCCTCAGTCCCAATGCCTTTAAGGCCCGTGCCGAAAAACGCCTGCGGGAATTATTGCCCGACCAAGTGCAGGGCAATGCCTCTTTGTTGTGGTCGTTGCTGGATGATATCGAGCACCGGCTGAAGAGCGCCTGCGAGCATATCTTACCGCTGGTGCGCAAAGCCCTGCAAAATTTTACCAAGCGGGCCGATATTATCATTCGCCAAATGAGTTACCTCGCCAGCCAAAAAAATAACGATGTGGTGGCGGTGTGCAAACAGTTGGCGCAATTGCCCAGCGAGCAACAACAGCAGCAACTGCAACGGGCGGCGCAGCTCATGGCGGTGCCGCAACTGGGTTTTGTGGACCCAGGCCAGATACGGCTGCATGCCCCCAGACAACACCTAGAAATTGATAGCGTGGTGGACGAAGGTCTAGCAGACGTAGATGAAGAAAGCCGCCGTGAACTGTTTGTACAGCAAGCCCTAGATCAGGCGTTCTTTGTCAGTAATAACCATGTGCGCAGCTTCATGGTGAGTAAATTGGGCGCGCTCGGCAGTAAAATTCTAAGCAGCGAATTACCCATCAGCGACGCCAACGACTTGTTGGCGGTGGCCCATGTGGTGAGTGTGGGGGCCGCGGAAAATTTATCCAGCGAATACCACTTTGAACTTAACTGGGTCGCGCAAATTGAAAGCGAATACTTTAAGCAAAAAGATGTGTTTAGCATCGAATTAAAAGCCAACGACAGAACCTGAGAATCATATGTTAAATAAAATAGAGCAGCTTCTGGAAAAAGAAGGGGTCAGCCTAAAAGAGTTTAGCGAATTGCTGATTCGTTTGCTGGACTACGGAGTGCTATGCCGTGATGAATCACAGGTAGAGCAAACCCTCTACGATCGCTATCTGCGCCTCGAAACCCTAGTGCAAGACTATGTGTCGTTGCTGGCCATTCGCATTCAGCATGATCGCCGTTTTCAATTTGTGCGCTGTTTTCCACCGGGTGCCCAAGTGCCGGGCATGGAAGATGACACTCAGGCCTTTAATGGCGGCCTGCGCGTGCGCTTAAATCAAAACGAGGTGGCGCTGGTACTGGTCTTGCGCAGTCAATACGACAAGGCCCTGCGGGAAGGGCAGGTCGATGAACAGGGTTGTGTGCTGGTCTCGCTGGAATCGCTGAGCATCGCCCTTAAAAATCTATTGAGCCGCAGTCTCCCCGAGCAATTAACCGAGCGTAAAAATTTATTTAGGCGCTTACGCCAGCTGCGGCTGATTCAAGTGGGCAACGACGAGGCGCTGGACAATAGCGAATTTTGGCTGAAAATTCGGCCGATGATCATGAGCTATGTGAGCGACGAGGTATTGAGCACGCTATTAACCGAGCAAGATTCAGCCGAAAAAAAGCTAGCCGATGAACAGCAAGGAGCGGGACAGTCATGTTTTTAAAAAACTTTGTGTATGTAAACTGGGGCAACATCCCCGCCACAGATTTTTCTTTTGGCCCCATTAACCTGCTCAGTGGTGGCAACGGCAGTGGTAAAACCACCGCCGCCGATGCCATCCAAACCATCATGACGGCGGCCCACGATAATCTATTTAACTATAACCCAGGGCAGGATGAGGCAAGCCAAAGAGTGCGTGGCAAACAGGTGCGTACCCTAGCCTCTTATGTCTTAGGGTGTGACGATGGCAGTTATGCGCGACCAGCGGGTGCTAACGGTTATCTGTGTGCGGTCTTCCACCCCACTAAGGGCGAGAGCGGCCAAGTGTTTACGGCGGTGATTGGCGTGGGTGCCTACCTCGATCATGCGGGCAGCCGTGCCGTGGCGCGTCAGAGTGACTTTTTATTGATGATCGTGGCCGGCCATGAACTCACTAAGAGTGATTTCATCATTGAAGAGCAAGGCAGCAAACACGTGGTGGCCGTGACTAAAATTTTAAAGCGTCTACAGCAGCGTTGCGGGCAAGCTGCCGTCGAGAAATACGATACCAAGAAGCAATATCTACGGCGCTTATATGCCGCCTTGCGCGGCCGTGAAGATACCGTCAGCGAGCGTGAAGCCAGTAACGCGGCCCGTGCCTTTTCACGCTTCATGGCCTACAAACCGGTGAAGAGCATCAACGGCTTCGTGGCCAATGAAATACTCGAGAAAAAAGATCTAGGGGACGCCATTCGCACCGTCAGTGATCTGATGAAAACCATTCACTCCATGGAAGCCGAAGCTCAGGCATTAACGGATAACATCCATGTCTTGCTCGAGGCTAAGAGCCACAGCCAAGTGTACATCGATCAGTGGATTGGTTTTCAGGTGGCCCATTATGTGGCGGCCAGAAGTCAATTCATAGAGGATCAAACGCGCTACATCGAAGCCAAAAACCAACAGCAAAGCTTGCGTTCTCACTATGCTAAGAAGCAGGCCGAACGCGCGGTGTGCGATGCGCGTCGTGAGCAGAGTCGCGACCAGTTGGTGAGTCTCGAGGCACGGCGCAAGGGTATTCCTGCCCTAAAAGATAAAGACCAGCTAGAACAGGATATCTCACTTTATAAAAAACAGTGGCAACAGCAGGTAACGGTTTTCTGCCAGCAAGAGCAGCAGCTAAGGTACAGCCTAGACGCCACTAAGGTCATCTATAAGTGTTTGCAAAATAGCAGTATGGGGGCTGACATTCCCGCCTTGAGTGAGCGCCAATTTTTGCAGGATGGCCAGCAGGTAGCCGCCTTGGCCGATGCCGAACACGTGAGTTTTTCGGCCATCTTTAATCAAGACATGATCGACATGTCGCCGCTAGAGGCACAGCTCGATGGCGCCATAAAATGTCAGGAACAAATCAATCGCTGGCGGGGTAAGTGGTTCGATGCCGAGCTCACCTCGCAGGGCATCAGCTTGCGAGATCAGCTCACCACTTTAGGGGCCATGCGCCAGCAAAAATTTTCTAACCAGCAGAAAAAAATTCAGCAGATTGAGCAAGACATCGCCCGCCTGCAATCCAGTCAGGTAAGTTACCCTTACTTCGTAGAAAACGCGGTGGAGGCCATCGAACGGCAGTGCCCACAAGCGGAGCCTAAAGTGCTGTGTGACTATGTAGAAATAACCAATGGACAATGGCAAAACGCCATAGAAGGTTACATTGGCGGTGCTCGTTACAGCATCATTGTGGCCGCAGACTATGAGGCCGAGGCCATCAAAATTGTACGCGACATCAGCGGCGGCAGCCGCGCCCGCGTGATTCAGGGCAGCAAGGCGAAGCAAGACTGCGCGCGTAATAATGTGCCCCATAATTCGATCATTCATTTAATGACGTTCGATCACGCCACCGCCAAGCATTATTTAACCGCCAGTTACGGCAGCGTAGAGCAGGTAGCGGATGCCCAAGCCCTGCGCAACACCCGCCGTGGCTTGACCCAACAAGGCATGGGCTCGGGGTCTTATTCTATGTATCGCTGCGATATGAATGACAGCGAATTGGTCTTCGGCCAGGGAGCCAGAGAGCGCGCCTTGGCGGCCAAGCAAAAAGACTTACAAGGTTTGCTGGGGCTGGCCAATGGCGCGCAAGCCAGCATGTTAGAGGTACAGGATTTATTGCTGGCGGTGAATCAATTACGCGAATTAACGTACGCCGATTTACTGCAGGAAATCGTGGCGCTTAATCGCCAAACACAAAGCGCCGAGCACCAGCTGCAAAAAATTGATGCCACGGAATTTGCCGACCTAGATGAGGAATATGCCGATGTTAAACGCTTAAGCAAAGAATTAGACGCCAGCATACAAGCCCTAGACAGCGAGTTAGGTCAGGTCGAACAAAAACTAAAAGACAGCGAAAAAAGCTGCCAGGGATTAAGCACCCTGCAAGAAAAAACAGAACAAGATGCCGACAAAAATGCCGATAATTTGCGCAATATTAGCCAGTGGTGGCCAGACTTCGATGTGCAAGCATGCCTAGCCCACGCCGAAGATGAAGTAGGCAGTACCCGTGCCGAGGTGGCGGCGCGCCAGCATCAGTCCATATTGAGCGAGCTTAATAGCCGCGCCCATGCCCTAGAGCGCGCCATCTCTGAGCACAATCAGATGTGCCAGACATTGGACTCGATTGTTTACACCCCCGACTATCACAGCGAACACAGCTCGATATTTTTTAAGGGGGTGTGTGAACTTCAGCATGAGTTGGCACGCAGCCATAACCGCCTTAAAAATAATATCCTCGTGGAAAAGCAAGACAAGCTGGCCAACCTCAAGGACAGCTTCGACAATGCCTTCGTGACCAACCTGTGCCACAGCATTCATCAGGCCATCAGCGATGGTAAGCGCACCCTAGCGGGCATGAACAAGGAATTGAAGCACCACACGTTTGGCAGCGATAAGGAATGTTACTGGTTTGCCTGGAGCTGGGTGCCAGAGTTTAAGGACTACTGGGACTTCTTTGAGGAGATCATTAAAAATCCGTTTATCGGCGAGGGGCAGACTCTGTTCGATGTGGAGCTGAGCGCCAAGTCGGCCAAAGTGCGCGAAAATTTGATGGCCATGCTGTTGAGTGATGACGAAAACAAAGCCATGCGCGAGCTCGACCGTCTGGCAGATTATCGTAATTATCGAAGCTACGAAATTTACAAACAGCCTGCGGGCAAAGAACCCATTGCCCTTTCGCAATACGGCACCGGCTCGGGTGGTCAGCTGGAAACCCCCGCCTATATTATTCGCAGTGCGGCCATTACCTCTGCCTTTAGATTCAACCAAGGGGACACTCACCTGCGCATGGTGTTGGTAGATGAAGCATTTTCCAAGATGGATGAAACTCGCTCCAAGGAGGTGATTAATTACCTAACCAAGAGCCTAGGTTTGCAGCTGTTGTTCATTATGCCCACGTCTAAATCGGGGCCATTTATGGACTTAATCAGCAACCAGTATGTGTTCAGCAAGATTCCCCTTGCCAGCGGTACGCCGCCACGGGGCGAATTAAAAACCAAGGTATTGGTAGATCGGCAAGAGTGTAATCAAGAAAAAATTCAAGGCCTGTGGGCGAATCATCGGCGGGTGGTTCGCCAGCAAGCGGAGCTGGATTTCATGGCGGAATTTTCCAGTGATGGTTAATGGCATGCTGGCCGCTTAGTTATGTAAACGTGAGCGCATCGCAAAGAATGGCCTCTTGATGAACGTCTAGGCTGCCAGCGGTTATGCGCTGCCGCCGCTGCTCCATGGCAGCATACGCGGCGGGCCATTTTTTAAGGCTTGGATACTGTTGCTTGAGGGATGCAAAAATTTGCTGTCCCTCGTCATCGAGGTCGCCCCAATACAGTTTAATGCTTAGCGTGTCCTGCCAAAACGTTTCACACGCCTGTTTCACCTGGTCGCTCACCAGCCGGTGAGCGTGCAGGTCGACGATCTTTAAATCTGTGATGTGGGCCTTAGTCACACGGTAACCAAAGCCACAGACGAGCATCCAATCGCTGGGGATGAGCCCTTGCAAATAATGGTAGGTGTCCATGTTTTCAACAATCAAACATTTTTTGGGGGTGTCTTGCGCGTAATAGTTAAGAATCACCTTTCTGGGTCTAATGTTATTTTTTAAATTGGGGTAGACCAAGATTAAGTCATGGATGTCTTTCTTTGTTAGGCGCTTGGCGTCGTTAAATAAGATCGCCGATAATTGTTGTTGGGAAAAACGCCCGCCAGTGAGTAATTTTTTTAGCGTGTGAATATTCTGCCATGCTTGTTGCGGGCAATCTCCCCAGCGTAAAAAGCTAAAAGATTTAAAGTGCGGGTGTTCGCTCGCAACCAAGCTAAGCCATTCCTGCTTGTACAGGGACGAGGCATCTGGCGTGTAGTCGGCGTACTGGGCCAATGCCTCATGACACGCCAGATCAATGGTAAAGCGGATAGATTTAACGCCCTCCACCACCTCGATGGCATCTGGCTTTAAATGGCTGAGCCAGGGTGTGCTGGCTTGTAATGACTGCAACTCTTCATAGAGGGCTTCGTCGGCAAAATTCCCCAAGGATTTAACCTGCTTGCTGTACTTCTTTAAGCCGGGCTTGAGTTGCACCGAGCGACCGTTGTGGGCGTTATTCCCGGCGAGGGCATCTCTAATAAGCTGCTTAATTAACGCTTCTGCATCCATGGCGGTATGTCTTATCTTGATGATGA
>CAJXIK010000109.1 GCA_913054445.1 uncultured Bermanella sp. | reverse complement strand
ATGGCGACCGCAAACTGAAATAGCACCACTTCAGGCTGGCGGAGAGTGCAGTGGTACGACTTTAATTTTAATGCGATTACCCTAAGTCGCTCACGGGGTGAGTTCATACCGTGTACGTTTAATAGGTAGGACTTAAACGTTATAGGCCACGCGGCACATGACGCTTTTAATGTAACGAGTCTCGGCGATGCCTGGGTGTACAGGGTGATCTGGGCCTTGGCTGCCGCGCTCGATGATTTGCACGTGACGATCTAAGTGTCTGCCCGCCTGACACAAGATTCTATCTAGGCTGCTTTCACTCAAGTGCATGGAACACGAGGCAGACACCAGCAAGCCATCGTTAGCCAACAGGCGCATGCCCAGCTGGTTTAATTTCTGATAGGCGCGTTCACCGGCGTTGATGTCTTTGCGTTTAGGAATAAACGCCGGTGGATCTAGGATCACCACATCAAACTGCTGTTGCTCTTCGATGAGTTTTTCCATCACCTTGAAGGCATCCCCCTGTATGCACTGCACTTTGTCTTGCACCGAGTTGAGCGCGGCGTTTTGCCCGACCCAGTCTAGCGCCTGCTGGGAAGCGTCCACACAGGTCACCTGAGAGGCGCCGCTGTTGGCCGCCTGCACGCCCCAACCACCAATGTAGCTGAACATATCGAGCACTCGCTTGCCCTGCACATGACGAATGATGCGTTCACGGTTTAATCTGTGGTCGTAAAACCAACCCGTTTTTTGCCCTTTCCAGGCAGGTACATCGAAGCGCGTGCCGTTTTCTAGGGTGGGTAGAAGCTCTGGCACCTCGCCCATGGCCACCTCGACGTATTCTTCTAGGCCTTCTTGCAAGCGCATCTTGCCGTCGTTTTTCCAGAGAATGCCTTTAGCATCTGCGAAGACGTGGCTTAACGCGGCCAAAATCTGTTCTTTCATGGCCTCCATGCCAGCGGTGCTGATCTGTGCCACCAGATAATCCCCGAAGCGGTCGACCACTAAACCCGGCAAGCCATCGCTGTCGCCGTATACCAAACGGTAATAAGGCTCCTGGAAGCAGGCCTCACGCAGGGCCAGGGCCTGTTCGATTTTTTGCACCAGCTGACCACGGCCAAACAGCTTAGGGCGGCGCGACAACAGGCGCGCGCAGATCAGGCTGTTGGGGTTCACATACGCCACCCCTAGGGCCTTGCCCTGACTGCTTTCTACCAGCACTTGCTCCCCTGGTGTGAAGGACTTCAGCGGCGTGGCCTTGGTATCTACCTCGTTGCTGTATATCCATAAGTGGCCTTGGCGCAGGCGTTTGTCTTCTTTGGCTTTGAGGCGCAACACGGGTAGGGTCATTTGGCTGTAATCGCAGATAGATAGAATAAAAAGATAGGTTAATTATACCCGAGGTTTGGAAAATATTGTCTAAACTAGGTAATTAAGTTCCACGACATTTTTCTGAACGCGTTCGCACTTAGGGGGCAGTTTTGGCCGAATTATCACCCGAACAAATTGAAAAAATCCTGCAAGGCATCAGCATCCCCCCGCAACCTCAGATCATGGTGGATTTACAGATGGAACAGGTCATGCCTGACCCCGACATCAAAAATATCGCCAAACTCATCAGCCAGGATGTGGGCCTATCGGGCACCGTATTAAAGGTGGTGAACAGCCCGTTTTATGGCCTCGCCAACCAGATCACCAGCATCGAACAAGCAGTGGGTATCTTGGGCATGAACAGCGTGGTTAACATAGTGAATGGCATCAGCATCAAAAGCTCCATGGGGGACGACACCATCAAGGCCCTCACCCGCTTTTGGGACACCGCCATGGACATCGCCATGACCAGCGCCACCCTAGCCAAACAAGTGGGCTACAACTACCCAGACAGCGCCTATGCACTCGGATTGTTTCATAACGTGGGCGTGCCCTTGCTCATGTCCCGCTACAGCAATTACATGGAGATAATGGAAGAGAGTTACAACGGCAACAGTCAGCGCATCATCGACTTCGAAAACCAACAGCTCAACACCAATCATGCGGTGCTCGGCTATTACACCGCCAAGTCTTGGAACCTGCCCACGATGCTGTGTGAAATCATCGCTGAGCATCATGATTGCAAGCGCCTGTTTGACGGCAAGGGCATAGAAAACGATAAGACCACCCTCACTTGCATATTAAAGCTGGCCGAGCATATCTGCGGCTGCTACCAAATTTTAGGGCGTCAGGAGCAAGATCATGAATGGCAGAATATTAGCCAAATGGTGCTGGAATACCTAGGTTTAAACGACTACGACCTGAACAGCCTGAAAGAAAGTTTTGCCGAGCTGGGCATCAGCCCAAACAACTATGGGCTCACCTAAATAGGCTGGGCCACGTCTATTTAATTTTACGCTCAAGGCCCATGGCCTGCATGACGATGTGCCGTTTTACAAAACCCAGCTTATTAACCTTGCTCATGCCCCAGTTTCTGGCCCAGCGCAACACTGGGCTTTTAACCGCAAACAAACGCTTAAAGGATTCCATGGTGGCCATCATGCTCAGGTTATGCGGCATGCGGCGACGCTCAAAACGTGCTAATAACAAGGGCTCATGGGCCGCTAGGCCGCGCGCTAAGCCCTGTTTTATTTCGTCGCTCAACACATAGGCATCCATCAATCCTAGGTTAACTCCCTGACCGGCCAGCGGATGAATGGTATGAGCGGCGTCTCCCACCAACACTATGCCATCTTTCACGTATGTCTTGGCGTGACGCTGGCGTAACGGAATGGCGGCGCGCGGGCCGCTGGCCACGATCTTGCCCAGCTTGCCCTCGAAGGCTTTTTCTAGGGCCAGGTTAAAATCCTCTGCGTCGAGACTTAACAGGGTTTGCGCCTCGGCCTCGGGACAAGACCAGACGATGCTGCACAGTTTGTCGTGGGCTAGGGGCAAGAAGGCCAGCACGCCGCTTGCGGTGAAACGTTGCCAGCAGCACTGCTCATGCACGATGCTGGTTTGCACGGTACACACTAAGCCGTGGTGCTGGTAATCCCATTCACGGGTTTCAAACTCTGCCCACTGGCGCACCAACGAACGAGCACCATCGGCGGCCACCAGTAAGGGGCTGGCTAACACTTGGCCATCGGTCAGGTGTACCAGATAACGCTGAGCGGCAGCGTCTTGAGATGCTGGCGTTTGTACAGTCTGCGAGGCAAATTCTTGTGATGCTAATTTTTGTACGGTCTGCGGGGCAAATAGCTGCACGTTCGCGGCCTGTTGCACCTTATGCATGAGGGCCTGGGCGGTGACGCGATTCTCCACTATGTGACCCAAGTGTTCCTCGGCCAGTTCCATGGCATCGAATTGAATATGACCCGTGCCCACGCCATCCCAGATGCGCATCTTGTGGTAGGGACTAACGCGCGCCGCGGGTAAGTCTTGCCACACGCCGAGGGCCTTTAAAAATGTTTCGCTGGCGCGGTTAAGTGCGCTCACGCGCTGGTCGACATCGGTGACATGCACAGGGGCATCGAAGGGGGCTAAGGGTAATTGACTTTCGACCAAGGCAATTTTTAATGACGAGTTGGCAAGGGCGCACGCCAAGGACGCGCCGACTAAACCGCCCCCTATTATCACCATATCAAATTGTTGATTCATCGTTGTTCCTAATATCTCGTTACATGCACGTCATTTATTGTTGATCCATCGTTGTTCCTAAACTCTCGTCACATGCACGTCATTTATTGTTGATCCATCGCTGTTCCTAAACTCTCGTTACATGCACGTCATTTATTGTTGATCCATCGTTGTTCCTAATATCTCGTTACATGCACGTCATTTACGGCTGCCAAGTATCCGCCGCGCCCACTAAACCCATGGCCTGACGGCTGAACAATTTCTTAGCCAAGGGTGATACATCGAGGGCGCTCATGCCCAAGGCTCGCAGTAACGAACAGCCTGCCCCCGCCTGAGTAAATGCCTTAGGCAGGCCATGGCTGAGGCCGATGGTGATGTTTTGATCCTGTACTTGGGCGGCGACATAGTCGTTTAAGAGCGACAAGCTGCCTAAAGATGGCGTCGGCCAGCGCCGCTCAATCTGCCGAGCCAGCGCCAAGGCGTCGCGCAACGCTAGGTTAAAGCCCTGCCCCGCTACTGGGTGCAGGGCATGGGCGGCATTGCCTAATACCACCACGTGACTGCGCACTTGCTCCTGCGCCTGCACTAGGTTCAAGGGGTAACTCACCCGTTCACCGATGCGCTGCACACGTCCTAGCTTGTGGCCTAGGGCCTGTTGCAAGCGCTGCGCAAAGTCGCTGCTGGACAGTGCCAAATAGTCCTGTGCCTGCTGTTTTTCCATGCACCACACTAAGGCATAACGGTTATTGGTCATGGGCAATAGGGCCATGGGCCCCTGCATCGTGAAACGCTCGAACGCCCAGTTTTGATGGGCAGCATCGAAGCTCACATTGCACACTAGCGCGTCCTGCTGATAGTCATGGCGCTGTTGTATGATGCCCAGCTGGCGACAACCGGCACTGTCGGCACCATCGGCCAGCACCACCAGTTGCGCCTGCAATTGGAGGGTTTGCTCTGGTTGCACCACCTCTAATTGCGCTCCCTGCGAGGTGATAGAGTATGCACTCACCCGCGCCGGTGAAAAAATACTGAGGCTCGGTAACCTTAACAAGGCAGTCATGAGCTGCTGACCCATGATGCGATTTTCCAGCACATAGCCCATGGCCTCTACCTGGCTGTCTGCGGCATGCAGGCGAATACGACCAAATTGTTGCTGCTGACTCACCTGAATGTGCTTGATGGCACAGGCTTGCGCCGCCATGGTAGGCCACACCCCAAGCTTAGCGAAGATACGTTGGCTGCTCAGGGACAAGGCGGTGCTGCGGTCGTCGAAGCTGGGCTGTGCAACCTGCTGTGACGAGACCTCGTGGGTCTCAATCAACGCCACTCGTAGGCCTTGTGCCATGGCCGTTGTGAGCAACAGGGCGAGGCTTGCACCCGTCATGCCGCCACCGACGATAATTACATCAAATTCTTGTTTCATATTTTTAATTAATGGCGCGCCATGAGTGCTTCGATGGCGTCGATGGATTTTGGCACATCTTTAGAGAGCACCTCGCACCCAGTTGCTGTCACCAGCACATCGTCTTCGATGCGAATGCCGATGCCGCGCCATTTTTTATCCACGCTCGCCTCATCAGCCGCCACATACAGGCCCGGTTCGGCGGTGAGCACCATGCCGGCTTGCAATGTGCGCCATTCACCCTCTACCTTATAAGCCCCCACATCGTGTACATCGAGCCCTAGCCAGTGCCCGGTCTTGTGCATGTAAAACGGTTTATAGGCTTCTTGTTCGATGAGTTCATTCACCTCACCCACCAATAAACCAAGATCGACTAAACCCTGAGTGATGACCTGTAAGGCCGCCTCGTGGGGGGCGTTAAAATGATTGCCCGCCTTAATCTGGGCGATGGCCGCCAGCTGAGCATCTAGCACCACTTGATAAAGCGCCTTTTGCTCTGGGCTAAATTTGCCGTTAGCAGGAAAGGTGCGGGTGATGTCGCTGGCGTAATGATTCACCTCACAACCGGCATCGATGAGAATTAAATCGCCGTCGTCGATCTGCGCGTCGTTATCCGTGTAATGCAGGATGCAGGCGTTTTCGCCGCTGCCCACTATGCTGGAGTAGGCATCGAAGCGCGAACCCTGCATGGCACAGTGATGACGAATCTCGCCCTCTAGCATGTATTCATACATGCCGGGCACGACCATTTTCATGGCCTTAATATGGGCCTCGGCACTGATTTGCGCCGCCTGCGTCATGAGCGCAATCTCGGCTGAGGATTTTATTAACCTTTGCTCGTGCAGTAGCGGCTCGAGCGCCAGCATCGAGGTGGGCGCGGTGATGCCGGTGCGTACCTTGAGTTTAATTTGCTCGATGGCGTGGATGAATTTTTGATCCCACTCGCGGTCGCTGCCCCACAGGGCATACACGCACTGGATATCGGCCAACAGGCCCGGTAATTTTTGCGCCAGCTCTTGAATGGGGAAGGCCCCCTGTAATTGCAGGGCATCTAGTGCCGCATCTGGCCCCAAGCGAAAGCCGGTCCAGATCTCCATGTCCTTGTCTTTGCTCTGACAAAATAAGAGGCTTTCGCTTTTTTGCGCCGTCTTACGCAGCACCAGCACCGCGTTGTCCTCGCGGAAGCCGCTTAAATAAAAGAAGTCACTGTGCTGGCGAAACGGAAATTCGGCATCACGGTTACGTACCTTTAAGCTCGCCGCCGGAATGATGGCGACGCTGTCCATCACCATATTGGACAAGAGTGTCTGTCGGTTGTGCGTAAACTCTAGAGTATTCACGGCCATCTTCCTTAATGTAATTTAGGCTCTTGCTGTTGTTGATTGAAGTGATAAAACAAGAATAAGGACGTCACCCGAGCGTGCTCTACCAGCTCGGTGAACAATAGCTCACCATCTTCGTCTACCTCGTCTTCTTCTATGCCATAGCTGAAGGCATCGTAGTGACGCAGTACCTCTAGTACCTCTTCGTCGAGGTTCGCCTCGTTGACCCGGCCCGAGGCTCCGAAGCCATCGAGAAAGCCCTTAGCCCAGTCGGAAAATGCCTGCATACGCAGCGTGAATTCTTCGTCATCGTCGGGCATCAGCAGTGTAAAATCCATGTCTTCCGACTGTAGGGCTTTAAGCTCATCCTGGTAAAATGCCAGCATGGGCAACTTGTTATTGTCGGGCCAGTCTGCCCTTAAATCTAGGTACTTGGCGCTCTCGGTGAGCCACTGCTCTTTATTGAGTCGCGCGCCAGTGGCGGCATAACCAATTAGCCAGCCCTGCAAGGCCGATGGGGAATTTAAAGCACCCTGGGCAAGCGCAAGGTTACTGTACAAATCGAAGCGGGACGATTTTGCATTGGCTTTGGTAGGCATGTGTGGGCTCGAATATAACGAAATTAGGGATTACTGC
>CAJXIK010000108.1 GCA_913054445.1 uncultured Bermanella sp. | reverse complement strand
TTCATGTTGGCATTCATGGGGAGTACTAGATGAGCGTAAAAATTAAGGGCGAATACTAGCATAGGCCATGGTTTGGCTCTAGGGCCTAGACTCTAGAAGTGTCGCCTTATAATTGCGCTTCCCCCGAGAGCCTAGTATCGGCCTGAGTAAATTTAATGAAGCCAGTATGGCTACTAAGTCTCAATTGTTAGGCTTTTCGGGAGTAATCTGTGGGTGGCTTGAGTAAAGCCCCGCCAATCAGACAAAAAAGCATCTGTTGAGCACGTTTGTTATCACTTGGTTGCGCGAGAATAGCAACAGAACGATCAATAGGTGCTAATCAAGACTATTTCAAATAGATGTCATAAAGCTGAGGGAATTATTATTAATAGCAATAATAATTTAAAATCAGCCATGGGCATTAGCTTAGTTTTGGGGAAAAATAGAGGGTTCAGTATTCCATGATTGAGCGCTTCAGTATCCCCCTGTAGCCCACTGACAATCATTTTATGGCTATATATTATTATGGAAGAGGCCGTAAAATAAAATAAGTATTAGTCAATGTACGCAACTAGATAAATGACTCTATTTGAAACGCTTACTATCAGAAATATAAACCTGTTTTACTCGTCTATAGTTTAACGTAACTTTGAAAATACAAAGTTATCACCTACTTTTTATTCTTCAATATAAGCTCTAAACCTACTGGTACGATGGGTTTTAGGATGCCTGTTTGGTAAATAAAAAGTAAATTAAATCACAGGTTTTAAGGATGAAAAATGAGAAAAAGTAAAATAATCTCAATTATAGCTGGGCTGTTTCTGGCTATGATATTAACGGCTTGTCAATCAGACAACCATCAGGTGCAGACGAATACGCAAAGTACCCGCTCTGGTACTCTGTCCCTTGATATAAATAACCAAGCTCAACCGAGGCTTCTGGGCCCCGGCGTTGACCTTAATCCAAGCAATTTTCACATTATTGGGGTGGGGCCAAGCGGTTCCAGCTTCGACATAAATGTTGCCAATGATGATCCTGTACAAATTGACTTTCTGCAACTTGGTGCCTGGACGGTCACGGTAGAGGCCAGCAATACACAGGGTTATGTGTTTGCACGTGGTAGCCAAGCGGTGGATATTAATGTGGGGGAAACCACGGATGCCAGCATAAATGTGACAATGCTAGCGGGCACAGGGTCACTCAGCCTGGACATCGAATGGCCCAATGAGCAGGTTTCTAATCCAGTTTTGACTGGGATATTACGTTCGGACACGCAGGCTGATATACCTCTAACTTTTTCCCCTGGTGCAGCTAAGTCAGGCTTTAATACTCAGCAAATTCAATTGTCAGACTCGGTGTCGGCTGGATATTACTCTCTGATCATAACTGTTTATGATGAGGGGCAATCCGGCAGTCAAAACCATTTGGCCATGGGCGTAGCTGAAACCGTACGCATATTAGAAGGTCAGTTAACCAGCGGAACTTTTGTACTCACGGGTACACCCGGTCTTGGCAATACAAATCAACTGATAGTATTAGAAAGTGATCAACCTCTTGATGTTAACTTTGATAATGCGGCATCCCTTCCTGCTAGCTTCGCTTTCGACGCTAACCTGCAGTTTACGGCGAATGTGAGTGTGAATGCAGCAGACGAAGATTTGGGCGAAATCACCTTTGTTTGGTATTTAAATGGTGAGCTTCTTAATATGTCCAGTAGCTATAATTTTGACAGCGCCAGTTCGCCACAAAACGCCACGGTGAATGGCATGTATTTACCTGGGCATTACCGAGTGGACGTCATTGCATTTAACACAGAAGGCTCTCGGGCAGGATCTACTCAATATGAGTTCGATGTGACCGGTAACCCGACCAATATTGCGCTTCCCACAATCTTTGGTTCTGTCACGGGGCAGGTGGGCACCCAAGTCACCATTGAAGACAGCAGCAGCTTCGTACCCTTAATGGGTGCACAAATTTTATCCGGCGGGCGCATCGCCATGACCGATGCTCAGGGGAACTTTAACCTTAATTTTGTTGCCGATGGCGCGCAGGTGGTGCAAGTGGTTTTTGATGGTTACCTATCCAGCTTTAAACCTGTCACCATTGTCGACCAGGCCAACACGAACACCGGCCAAATTTTATTGCGCAGTGCCGAAACCTTTAATATGGATGCAGCTACCGGTGGCAGCTATAGCATGGCGGAAAATGTCGCCACCGTTAACTTTCCTGGCAACGTCATCGTGGATGAGAGTGGCAACCCCTATTCAGGGGCGGTTACCGTCAATGCCACCGCAGTGGACCCTGCCAGCAACGACTTTTTTGAATCTTTCCCTGGTGATTTTACTGGTTTAACAGAAGGTGGCGACGTGGTAGATATCATCTCTTTTGGTGCCATTGCGGTGGAGCTTTTAGATGATAATGGCGGTCCACTTAATATTGCCGATGGCCAGTCTGCTGAAATTCGTATTGCCGTTGCTGACCCTGTCAATGCACCTGCGACTCTTCCTCTATGGTATTTAGATGAAAACACCGGTATCTGGACGGAAGAAGGCATAGCCACCCTTATAGGTAATGAATACGTCGGCAGCGTAACCCATTTTAGCTGGTGGAATTTTGATGCACGTATCACTGATGGTCCGGGCGGGGTTTATATTCGTGGCCAAATTAATGGCACGGTTGTGGATGTCAACGGCGACCCTGTCGACAATGCCGATGTGGTATTGTCCAGTGTGGCTGGCATGGCCTGGGCTACGCAAGCGCAAACCAATGCCGCAGGAGAATTTATCGCCACCGTTTATGTGGCCAATAGCCAGAGTGACCCATACTATGCCGTCTATGCTCGCAAGGACGGTGTGGAGAGCATGCCTATTGCGGTACGAGTTCCCAATAGAGCGGGCAATGCCCCTGACATTACAGGGGTTAATCTTATCCTAAGCGCGCCTCAAATAGCCTTAACGGCTCAGGCCGCAAACGGTCAGATTCTCGCTAACAACGGTCCATTACTAAGGTTTGGTGGCGAGACCCAAATGCCGGTTACCCTATCTAATAACGGCGCTGACGGGCTAGAGGTTACCCGTGTGGACATTACCGGTACCAATGCTAGCGAATTTCGTTTAAGTCGGCACAACTTGGAGAGCATCACCGTTGGTGGTGATGGGCAGCGTCGAGGCAACATGAATAATGGAGACTCTGAGCTGTTCATTATTACTTATCTCTCTCCCGGTGCCGCCTCCACTGTGGACGCTCAACTGGTCATTACCAGCGCCAACGCACCCACTATGACCGTAGAGCTGGAAGCGGGCACGCCCCTTAATCAAACCATTGAAGAAACGGTGTCGATTAATCGCGCCGATGATCATATTGGTTATGTTATTGAAGACAACGCAGCCAACCGCTACACGATTAATACTTCAACCGAAACCGGTGCTATCTTCTATGAGGACGTCAGTGATAAACAGCGAATTCTGTTTGCCATGGATACCGCGATTATAGCCACCGGCTCACAACCTGTGGCGACGGTTGAGGAAGTTATTCTTCATGTTAACTCCAGTTCGCACAATGGCTTCAGCCTGTATCAAGGCCGTCAAGGCGCCAACCTAGCAGCGGCAGACTTTGATCCATTAAATAATACCGCCCTGTCGGATAGTCCAATTCCCACGGGTGACTTGAATATTACCTTAAACCAAGCAGCACGTGAGGCAGTGCTGGCTGTTCTGCAAGATAACAATGCAACCATGATGCCTTTCATCGTCATTAATAATGACAGCTCTCTTGGAAGCTTCAACTTAACGGATATTAACCTCATCATTCGTTATACTCGCTAGTAGTCGTTTTAAACCATAAAACCAGACATTTGGCCGCCCCCGTGGCGGCCTTTTTAATCCTGTCTACCGCCCTTCAGCATCCATATTCAAATAGTGGTTTCGCTTCCCACATATTCTACTTGAGAGTCATTTTTAAGAACTTAGCCCTGGGAGAGGTTTGCTTAGAATGGAGCTTAATATCAAGGCCTTGTACAATGGCGCTTAATATTAAGGCTTGGATAGCGTGCGTCATGAACAGCCGTGCACAACAAAAATTAAAAACCCGTCAGGCCATTATCGATGCCGCCCTAGAGCTGAGTAAAGAGAAGGGCTTCCCGGCCCTAAGCCTGAGGGAGGTCACCCGTGGGGCGGGCATCGCCCCCGCGACCTTCTATCGGCACTTTATCGACATGGATGATTTGGGCCTAGCCCTAGTGGATCAGGTGGCGTTGATCCTGCGTCAGCTCATGCGTCAGGCGCGTCGTAGGGTGAAGGAAGAGGGCTCGGTGGTGAGCACCTCCATCGATACCTTCATGGAATTTGTGGAAAACTATCCCAACCTGATTCGCCTGTTGAACACAGATCAGGCTTCCGGCCCTAGGCAGTTTCGCGAGTCCATTCGCCGTGAGACGCGCTATTTTGCCCAGGAATTAATCGACGATTTCTCCAGCCGCCGGCAGATGCTGAGCCTGCCCCTCGCCAATATTCCAGAGGTGGCCGAGATGATGGTGCTGCTGGTGTTTAATCAGGGCATCGCCGCCTTAGAGATGAACAGCGCAGAGCGTCAGGGGTTGGTTAAAAAATTAAACATCGAGCTGCGCATGGTGCTGGTGGGCAGTAATGCCCTGTACCTGGAAGAGCAGAAAAGCAAAGGCTAGCCCGGTGTGGCCTGAGCCTAATGGGGCAGGCTAGGAGTCGTGATATGAGGCTGTGCGGCTACAATGCCAAGGCATCTTGCCGCTCTAGGTCATTGATCACCCGCCACGTGGCACCGCTTAACTCGATGCGTCGCTGCCAGTCGTCTAAGCGTTGCATGTACTGCGTCGGGTCACGGTTATCCGAGCTGAGCTTAGTGACATTTAACGCCACCACCTCGAAGTCGGTGAGGGCTAAATCGAAATCCCGCTTGTAGCCTTTAGGCAGTTCTTCCTGAAGATCGCTAAAAATCATCACTATCTTGCGTGACACCTGAGTTTCATTGAGGTATTCGCTGGCCTGCAATAAGCCACCGTTGATGTCGGTATAGGCGCTGCTTTTAACGGTTTCGATGAAATGCTGAATGCTCTGCGAGAAGACACGCTTTTGTTCGTTGGCGCGGCTGGGGCGGTGATCGAAGGTCACCTTGGCGATGATGTCTTGCTCTGAAAAGCTGCCGCTGTCAATTCTGGCCACCGCGAAGCTGTCGCCGGGTGCTAGGTTGGCCAAATAATAATGGATGATCTGCTGGGCTTTTTTTAATTCCTTAGTATAGGTGCCCGAGGTATCGAGCAGTAAATACAAGCCTGTGGTGGGCTTCTGTTCACTGCAGGCGAGCAGGGCGCTCAGCATGAGTCCTAATACGATGCTTTTAATCAGGTTGGTCACATGCATCATGATGAGGGCTCCTTTGCATTTTCAATTTCATGTTCATCTAGGTCGGCATCTAGGTTGGCATCATCGAGTAATTTAGGCTCGGTCTTGATCTGTTGGTCGGCTGTGGCATTGCCGTCCAGCTGTTTGATGGCCCCATGGCCTCTGCTTTTGGGGCGACTCTCTATGAGGTGCTCTACCCAGATGGGGGCGAAGCAGAGAATGTCGTATGCATTCTTGAGGCTGTGATTGAGCTGCTTAATTAACAGCGACAGAGTACGCAACAAGGTGCTTGATAATATGCAGCCTTGCACCAACACGTTGCCCAACACATGGCGGCCGGTATGAATGACCGACTCAAAGGGGATGGCCACAAACATTAATATGAGCGGTAACACGAAGCCCAGCAGCATCTGTCCAATCATGGGGATGTTACTGGGTTCTTGTTGAGCAGTCTGCGCCACCGCCTGCTCGCCCCCCACTAAAAAGCTGGTCAATAAGGCTTTGTCGGCGACGATGCTTTCACGCATGAAGGCCAGCCCCGCCTCCACTCCACACAAGGCCAGCAAAAAGATCATGCACACCCATGCCCAGATCATGCGCTTTTTATCTTCCATGAAATGAATCACCGGAAACAGGCGAGTGACGCCGATGGATTCCATGAAGAATAAGCCCACGGTGATTTCCAGCATGATGATGACCGCCGCCCCAATGTGGGCCACGTTGTAGCCAGCCACGAGGGAGGTGGCGGGCATTAATTCCGACATGGGCAGGGCGATTAGGTTGTAATTGACAAAGGCACCAAAACCGGCGATGACCATGACGGTCATGGAGATAATAAACTGCGTGGTGCTAGAGGCCTTGAGTAAGTTCTCGGCCTTGTCGGTGCCTTTCACTAGCTCTTCAAAGCGTGTCACCTGATGATCCATCTTGCTGGCTTGCTGAATTAACAGCTGCCATCTTTGCCCCACCTGGCTGATCTGGTGGTGAAGGCGTCGCCAGTGGCTCATGGCCCCCTTTAATTGGTTGTGCGACTTGGCGAGGTCGGCGCGGTAAACACTCATCACTTCATTTTGTTGTTTATGAAACGCCTCGTAGATGGCCTGTAATAGCTTGCCCACCACAGCATCGTTCTTGGTGGCGTCTTTTAATTTGCTGATGGCGGCCACCGCCTCGGTCCACTCGGGCAGTGGCGCAGGCACCTGTGAGGTTTGCAGTAGCTTGTCCTCCATGGCACTGATGTTTTGCTCTATGTCCCGCTGCATGCTGGGATAGTGGCTCAGGTCTTTTTCCACGAGGTTGGCGAGGCGAATAAATTGACGCTCTAGGGCACGTTCTGCCTGCTGTTGGCCGTGTTCAAACAGCACATCTCGATTACGCACCGCCATCTGACGGGATAAATTAAGTAAGGCCTTGCTCAACAAGCGCAGGTTTTGCACCAGCAGCTGACTGAGGTTGTCCAGTAACTGGTGGGCCCCCTGGCGAATAAAATACAGCACTAGGGTGGCGCATAGTAAGACCAGTATCCAGCTCAGTACCGGCTGGCCCGGTATGATGTTGGCGATGGGCATGGCAAAGTCCTTGAATGCACGGTTAAGTTAAAAAACAACTATGACTTATTGTAGACG
>CAJXIK010000107.1 GCA_913054445.1 uncultured Bermanella sp. | reverse complement strand
GTACGAGGGCAGCCCCTGCCCGATCTCCAAAGGCTCAGCCTAGTATCTAAATCATTCCAGCAACGCCATATAATCCACTGCGGCCTGCTGAGGATTTTCAGCCTCGGTGATGGCACTGATCATGGCGATGGCGTCCACACCCATGTCCTTTACCCGAGTGAAGCGTTCGCCGTGAATGCCGCCGATGGCCACCATGGGAATCTGCGGCAAGTGGGCACGCCAATATTTTAAGCCGCTAGGGCCTTGGGGAATCCACGGCATGTCTTTGCTCTGGGTTTCATACACTGGGCCAAAGGCAATATAAGACGGCTTGATGGTTTTCGCCCGCGCCACCTCAAAGAAACAATGACTGCTCAACCCTAAGCGCACGCCCGCCGCACTGATGGCCTGCAAGTCGGCCACCGCTAAATCTTCCTGCCCTAAGTGTACGCCATAGGCTTCGCACTCTATGGCCAGCTGCCAGTAATCGTTGATGAATAACTTAGCGTCGTATTGGCGCGCTATTTTTATGGCCTGCTCTATCTCCTGCTTTAATGCCTCGCCCTGCAAGTCTTTCACCCTCAGTTGGATGATCTTTATCCCTAAGGGTAAGAGCGTATCCAACCAGTGGGCGCGATCCACCACAGGGTACAAGCCGAGTGGGCCAGCGCAGGGTTTAAAGTCCAAGGATGTCTCGAATGGTTTACCGTAAAGGACAGGCAGGCGCACCTGTAGCGCCTGGCTGGGATCAAAATCCACATGGTCTTGCCAGGGCTGCAAGGCTAGGCTGCCGCTGTCATCATCAATTTTAAATTTATGTTGAAAGCCCGCGTCAATTTGCATCTTGGCCATCACCACGGCATCTGGCACGCTGGCCTGCCGGGCGAGGCTGGCGGCGATTAACGAGGCCAGAGCACAACCTGTGCCGCGACTGTATGCGGGCGTACAGGCTGGGTGAGACAAGTAAAAAGAAATTTCTTCGCTGTAAAAGAAATCCTCTCCCAGTTGGTCGCCGTGCCCGCCCTTTATCAACACCGCGCGCGCCCCCAGCTGCATAAATCCCTGCGCCGCCTGCACCCGTGCCGCGTGAGTTTCCACCGTCAGGCCCAACATGGCCAGCACCTCTTGATGGTTAGGGGTGACCACATCCACCTCGGGCATTAACAACTTAATGGCGGCAATGCGTTCCTCGGTTTGTGTAATATTGCCCGAGGTGGCGGCCAACACTGGGTCTAATACACATAACTTGTCACTTAATATGCCGCTGCCGAGGACAGCCTCGGCCTGTGATAAGCTGGCGATTAACCCCAGCTTCACCACGCTAAAAATATCTTGTTTCGCCACCGCGTCTAGCTGGCTACGAAAAGCCTCGTGGCTCAGCGCATTTAACGCAAAAAAATCATGTTGATTTTGCGCGGTGGTGGCGGTGATCACGGTGGCGGCATGCACCTGCATGGCGGCAAAGGCACGCAGGTCTGCATGGTTACCGGCGAGACCCATGGGGTCGTTGCCACTGATATTTAAAACGCTGGGGAGGAATTGAATCATGATGGGTCGTTCAAACTTTTATTTAAGAATTAGCAATCGTGGTTGTGCCAAAAGGGGGTGCCCACCACTGGTGTGCTGGCATGGGCGCGATCTTGCTGCACCATGCCACCCGCCTCAAAGGCCAGGCGACCGGCCTCGATGGCCAGCTTAAAGGCACGCGCCATGGCCACGCTGTCTTGGGCTTTGGCCACGGCGGTATTTAACAACACCGCATCGAAGCCCATCTCCATGGCTTGGGCCGCATGGCTGGGGGAGCCCATACCGGCGTCCACCACCAGCGGCACATTGGGCAAACGCTGGCGCAGAGTTTCAAGGGCATAAGGGTTAATTAAACCCTTACCCGTGCCTATGGGTGCCCCCCAAGGCATGAGAATTTTACAGCCCACCGACAATAGTTTTTCACACAAAACCAAGTCATCGGTGCAATAGGGAAACACCTCAAAACCCTGCGCCACCAGTTCTTGGGCGGCATCCACCAGCTCAAATGGGTCGGGCTGCAAGGTATAGTCGTCGCCAATCACCTCGAGTTTTATCCAGTTCGTGTTGAATAATTCACGGGCCATGAGCGCCAGGGTGATGGCTTCCTTGGCGGTATGGCAGCCAGCGGTGTTGGGCAATATGTGGCGTTTGCGCCCCGTATTTTCGTCTTGAAAACCCTGCAAGAATTTCCAAAATACCTGATTATCGCTGCCCCCTGCCATCTGCCGCCGCAGGGAAACCGTGACCACCTGAGACTCGGCGGCCTCGATGGATTGCTGCATGATGGCAGGCGAATCGTACAGTGCGGTGCCGATGAAAAACCGGCTCTGCAATAACGTATCGGCAATGTTTAGCATGCTGTCACCTCCATTAGCCGCCCACCACGGCGCTGAGCATCTCGATATTATCGCCCTCGCTCACCTTAAAATCTGCATAGTCTTGACGATGTACAAAGTCCTGATTCACCGCCACCACCACGTTTTCCAGTGAGGCATGAGTCTCACCGAGCTTGCGTTCCAACAATTCTAGTAAGTCACACTGAGCCGTTAGTTGCACAGACTCACCATTAAATACAATCTGCATACACACCTTGTTTTAAAATACTGGCCGCATCGATGGCCAACGCGCCGAGGGCTTTTGCCACCACGGCAGGCGCTAATAGATAGCCGTGACGGTAAAGACCGTTGATGCGGGTTAAGCCAAATTGATGATTTATGATCGGCTGATGATCCAGAGTGGCGGGCCGCGCATTGGTGTCCAAGGCAAGAATACGCGCCTCGGCAAAACCCGAATGCACACTGAAGGCCGCCGACAATAATTCTAGGGTCGAGCGCACGCTCATGGGGCCAGTGTCCTCACTTTGAATCTCGGTGGCACCAATAAGGTAGCGATTATGCTCGCGGGGCACGATATAAATTTTATAGCGCGGGTGCATCACTCGCACCATGCGCGTGATGTTTACCTGCGGGGCATGCACCGTAATCACTTCACCACGCACACCGTGTAAGCCTGGAATATCTTGCGCCGCCGCCAAACCACGGCAATCAAACACCCAAGAAAATTCAAGCCCATTAACCTGCTGCGATGAAATGCTTTCGGCCCGTTGCCAATGCCAGTGAGAGCCTTGCTGCAAGCGTTTATGCAGGGCGGCCAAAACTTGATGACTGTCCACCTGAGCTTCTTTTTTTAAGTATAAAGCCGTGCCCAAATTTTTTAATTCGGGCTCTAGGTTTTGCTCACGCAATAATTCACAACTCGCCGAGAACTGTTCACCCAGTTTGTTTTTTAAGACATTCACAAACTGATTGAACGCCCCCACATCCTGGCGATGGCTCACCACCAGCGTGCCGTCATGGCGAGAGAAAATCGGCAACTCTAGGGCCTTAATAATTGACGGCCACAGACTCACCGACTGTAAACCCAGCCGATAGATATTATCGTCGCTGCTTTCTAGCTCGGCCATGGGGGCGAGCATGCCGGCGGCGGTGAAGGAGCAGCTTTTTTTGTCCCGGTCGGGTTCAAAAACATGCACCTCACAGCCCGCCTGCTGAGCAAGCCAGGCCGTCAGGCTGCCACAGATGCCCGCCCCCACCACGGCGATTTTTTTACCGCGAATATTGCCCACTGGGGTTGAGCTCACGACTAAACCTCGGACTCACTGGCGGCCGCGTTAACATACACTTCGGAACCCAGCGCCTTAAACTCGGCGCTTTTTTCTTGCATGCCTTGCTCAATTTCTTGTGCCGTTAAGTTCTTAGAGTAGTCGCGTACTTCCTGACTTATTTTCATGGAACAAAACTTAGGGCCACACATGGAACAGAAATGCGCGACCTTGGCGCTGTCTTTGGGCAGAGTCTCGTCGTGGAATTCACGGGCGGTATCTGGGTCGAGTCCTAAATTAAACTGATCTTCCCAACGGAATTCGAAGCGCGCCTTGCTGAGCATATCATCGCGGAAGCGAGCGCCTGGGTGGCCCTTGGCCAAATCGGCGGCGTGGGCGGCAATCTTGTAGGTGATGATGCCGGTCTTAACATCGTCACGGTTAGGCAGGCCCAAGTGTTCTTTAGGGGTTACGTAACACAGCATGGCACAGCCAAACCAGCCGATCATAGCGGCACCGATGCCACTAGTGATGTGGTCGTAGCCTGGGGCGATGTCGGTGGTCAGTGGGCCTAACGTGTAAAACGGCGCTTCGTCACAGCACTCTAGCTGCTTATCCATGTTTTCTTGAATCATGTGCATGGGCACGTGACCTGGGCCTTCGATCATGGTTTGAATGTCGTGCTTCCAGGCGATTTGGGTTAACTCGCCAAGGGTTTCTAGCTCGGCAAATTGTGCGGCGTCGTTGGCGTCGGCGAGGGAACCTGGGCGCAGGCCATCGCCCAACGAGAAGCTCACATCGTAGGCCTTCATGATTTCACAGATGTCTTCGAAGTGTGTGTACAAGAAGCTTTCTTGGTGGTGAGCGATGCACCACTTGGCCATGATAGAACCACCACGACTAACGATGCCAGTGACACGCTCGGCGGTTAACGGTACGTGGGCTAAGCGCACCCCAGCGTGGATGGTGAAGTAATCCACCCCTTGCTCGGCCTGCTCGATAAGCGTATCGCGGAAAATTTCCCAAGTTAGGTCTTCGGCCACGCCGTTTACTTTTTCTAGGGCCTGATACATAGGCACCGTGCCGATGGGGGCCGGGCTGTTACGAATGATGTAATCACGGGTGCTGTGAATGTGCTTGCCGGTAGACAAATCCATGACCGTGTCGCCACCCCAACGCAAAGACCACACGAGCTTATCGACTTCATCTTCGATGGATGAAATAAGCGCGCTGTTGCCGATGTTGGCGTTTACTTTTACCAAGAAATTACGGCCAATAATCACCGGTTCTAATTCTGGGTGGTTGATGTTGGCGGGAATGATGGCGCGGCCACGGGCAATTTCTTCGCGCACAAATTCGGCGGTGATGACGGCCGGAATGCTCGCCCCCATGTTATTGCCCTTTAAACGCTGGTTGCGATCTGGGGTGTTAAATTCTTTTTCCAGCTCGCTGCGCTTTTGGTTTTCACGCAGGGCCACGTATTCCATTTCTGGGGTGATGATGCCGCGGCGAGCGTAATGCATTTGCGAGACGTTCTTGCCTTTCTTGGCACGACGGGGCTGACGTTGCAGGTGCGGGTTATAAAACTGAAAGGCCTTGCCTTCATCTTCGATGCCGTTGTCTTCTGGCTTAGTATCACGGCCTTGGTACAGTTCGCTGTCTGCGCTGCTGGCGATCCAGCTACGAACATCGCCCAAGCCTTTGTGTACATCGATTTCTACCGAGGTATCTGTGTAGGCACCCGAGGTATCATAAATGGTGATGTCGGTGCCGTCGGTTAAGTTAATCTTGCGCATGGGCACACGCACTTCCGGCATGTTGTCACTTTGCACATAGACTTTTTCACTGCCCGCCAATGGCTCGCGGGTAATGGTGCCGGTGTTTATTGCGGGTAAGGTTTGCACCGAGATGCCGGCGGCTTTAGATTCTGGGGTGTTCATAGTGGGTCCTTAAAAAAGTAACCACTAACAAAGGCGTGTGTAAACGGGATGATTAAACTGAAGACTCATTCCTACGCCGATGCTAGTCGGATCAGGTTCAACGGGTTTGCGTACATCTCAGCCTAGTGAATGTTTACACCGCATTCAAATAAGGCACCCCGTGAGCAGGCGCTATGATACGTTTATGAACCACCCCTTTCAAATTCTTTTTAACGCTATTAATAAGCTCACATATAACGTGGATTCAGCTAGACGCTAACCTGTACTTTCTTTCGCTAAGTCATCCATCATCACCTTTAAGAAGCGCGCCGCCTCGCCGCCCGTCACCGCGCGGTGATCGAAACTCAATGACAGGGGCATGATTGGATGCACCACCGCCTGATGCTCGTGTACCAGCACCTCTTCGCGAATGCCCCCTGCCCCGACAATGGCCACCATAGGGGGCACCACGATAGGGTTGGCATATTTTCCCGCTAGGGTGCCAAAATTAGAGAGCGTGATCGTAGCCCCCTGCATCTCTTGGGGGGGAATTTTACGGCTGCGCACCGCCCCACGCAGAGCATCGAGGCCCTCGCGTAATTCAGGTACGCTGCGCGTTTGAATATCTCGCAACACCGGTACGAACAAGCCTTGCTCGGTGTCTACGGCGATGCCTAAATCTACCTTGTTTAACAGCCGCCGCGTGAGCTGCTCGCCATCGAACCAGACATTTAACGCAGGCTCTTGCTCACAAGCCACGGCGATGGCGCGCACGAGGCGCATGCTAGGGTCTTCGTTTTTATGCCATTTAAAAACATCCACATCATCATGCAAGGTCACAGGCACCACCTGTTGATGGCTGCGACTCATGACCCGTGCCATGCTCTTGCGCACCCCTTTTAAGACCTCACTAGCCCCTTTTTGGGTGTTCAATAATGCGGCTTTTTCCACATCCGCGCTGGTGATGCGGCCATCTGGAGCGCTACCATGAAGGTGGCCAATATCCACCGCCAAGCGTTTGGCCAGGGCACGCACACTGGGGGTGGCCTTGACCGCAGAGGGTGCTTGCGATGTGCCATGGGCGCTGCCCACGATAAAATGATCTTCGCTGGGAACCTGCTGAGCAAGGGATAAATCCCCCACCACCGTGGCGGCCTCATCTTCTACGCCTGCGTATTCCATGAGCGGCTCCCCCAGATGAATCACATCCCCTACCTGAGCAAACACTGCCGCCACCACGCCTACCTGCGGCGATGGCACATCCACAATGGCCTTGGCGGTCTCTACCGACACCATGAGCTGATCGACGCTTACCTCGTCCCCCTCCTTAACATGCCACTGCACAATTTCCGCTTCGTTTAGGCCTTCACCTAGATCGGGCAGCTTAAAATATTTCATCCTTGCTCCTAGGGGTTATTTGCACACCCATAAATTTGTAAACGCTTCCAACTGTAAACCCTGTGAACCTTG
>CAJXIK010000106.1 GCA_913054445.1 uncultured Bermanella sp. | reverse complement strand
GCCTAGCCATTGTGGTACACCCAAGCAACCCCATTCATAGCCTGAGTAAGCAGCAGCTAGCGCTCATTTTCTCGGGTGAGGTCGCAAACTGGCAAACGCTTACTGGGGTTAACCAGGCCATTAGTGTGTTCGCTAGGGATGATAATTCGGGCACCTGGGACAGCTTCAAGAATATGGTGTTGACGAAGCACACTCCCCTGAGCGACCGCGCCCAGCGCTTCGAGTCCAGTGAGGCCTTAGTGAAAAGAGTGTTGAATGACCCAGGGGCCATCGGCTTCATTGGTTTGGGCTTTGTGGGGGGAAGTAAACTATTGGCCGTGAGCGATGGTGAGGCGGCGTTTAAACCATCGCTATTAACCGTGGCCACCGAAGACTATGTTTTGTCTCGTCGTTTATTTTTATACACGGCCGAACAACAGGACAACCCTTTTGTGGGCGAGTTTATCGCCTTCATTCAAGGGCTTAGCGGGCAACAAATAGTGCAGGAAGAGGGCTTTATCTCGCAAAATATCGAAGCCATGAATACGGCATTGGCCGCTAACCTGCCCGCAGAATACCTGCAACTTGTGCAGGGTAAGCAAAGGTTGAGTGTGAACTTTCGCTTTCAGCCCGGCAGTGCCAAGTTAGACAATAAGGCCAGTAAAGACATTCAGCGCCTAGTGTATTTCCTTAAACAGCAAAAAGAGCCTAAAGAGCTTATCTTGATAGGGTTTGGCGATAAACGTAAGGATGCTCGGCGCTCTAAGTTGTTGTCTAAGTTACGCGCCATGGCGGTGCGACGCGAGCTGGCCCGTTTAGGGGTGTATGCCAAGCTGAGCAGGGGTTACGGCGAGTATAATCCGTTGGCCACCTATAGAAGCAGCGCAGGTAAGCTTAAGAATCGCCGCGTGGAGGTGTGGCTTAGGTAGACTGTGAATTAAGGCCGCTGCCCCCTAGCCACCCGCCTCTAGGGTGGGCTGGCGCAGAATATAAACACTCACCCCACAGGCGATGGCCAGCAGCCCGCATTTTAGCCATAGCATGGGCACCACAAACCAAGCCGAAAAACCGATAGATAGCCAGATCATGCTAATGGCCAGCCACTTTGCCCGCCTCGGGATGCCTTGCCCCTCTAAATAGTGCCGTATATAGCCCCCTAATTTGGGGTGCCCCACCAGCCAATTGTAAAACTTGGGGCTGGAACGCATGAAGCAGGCCGCCGCCAGCAGCAAGAAGGGGGTGGTGGGCAAGACGGGTAAAAATATCCCCAGCACGCCCAGCACCACGCTGAGCCAGCCTAAGGTAATGAAGAAGCCAATATAAAGCGGGCTCTTACGACGTTTATCTTTCAAATTACACCTGTCAGAGGACGGAGAGGACGGCTGCGCCATAGAAAGTGCGCAAAATTCTATTATGCATCTATTCTAAGATGGAGTTCGACTTTTAAGGGCAATGGTATGTCAAACGTAAGCATAAATCAGCAGGGATCTCAGATGACCATCTCTATTCGTGGTCGTTTTGACTTTAACATATTGCAGGAATTTCGCGATTCATACAGTTCGCTGGCGGGCAGCGACTCGCAGTTCTCGGTGGATCTAGCCGAGACCGAGTACATCGACAGCTCGGCACTGGGCATGCTGCTGAACATGAAGAACCACCTGGGCAGCGAGGATTGCAGCATAGAGATTCGTAACTGCCAGCCCAACCTCATGAAAATTTTTACCATCGCGCACTTTGATAAAAAGTTTAAGTTTGTCTAGTTAATGGCTGGTTACGAAGGGAATCTATAGATGAAAGTGCTAGTGGTCGACGATCAAGCCACTAACCGGGCCATTCTTTCCTGGTTATTGGAAGACGAGGGTCACGACATCATTGAGGCCGACGACGGTCAGCAGGCCGTAGAGGCCTACCAGAAACACGATGTAGACATAGTGTTGATGGATGTGATGATGCCGGTGATGGATGGTCTGGAAGCCACCAAGCAAATTAAAGCGATCCAGGTCGATGGTAACTATGTGCCTGTCATCTTCCTGACGGCGCTGGATGATGACAAGGCCCTCAGCCAATGCCTTGAGTCTGGGGGTGACGATTTTCTATCCAAGCCCTATAACGACGCGGTATTAAAGGCCAAGATCGCCGCGCACATGCGCATTCGTGAACTCACTAAGGTGATCACCAAAAACAATGCCGAACTCACCCTGCACAACAGCCGTTGGCAGCGTGAACAAAACATCGTGGCCCATATATTTAACAAAGCATTAGAACACAACCTCAGTGACTGTGAGAGCCTGCGCAGCCACATAGCGCCTGCTTCCACCTTTAACGGCGATATTTTACTGTCGGCCCCCAGTCCATCTGGTGGCCTGTATGTTTTTCTGGGGGATTTTACCGGTCATGGGTTAGGGGCATCCATCGGCACTCTGCCCATTTCTCACAGCTTCGATCAGCTCGTGTTACGCCATCTAAGCGTGGGGGAGATCGCCTTCGAATTTAATAAAATGCTCAGCTCTATGCTGCCCGATTACATGTTTTGCTGCGCCACCATACTGGAGCTTAGTGCCCAAGGTGACAGCGTGCAGGTATGGATGGGGGGCTTGCCCGATGCGTACTTAATGGGCAGCGATGGTGTTATCAAGGAGACCATCTGTTCGCGCAACATGCCGTTGGGGGTGGAACATGACGAGAGCTTTAACAAGGGTTTCGAGGTGAAGTTATTGGGCGCAGGGGAGTCGGTGATATTTTTTACCGATGGCATCATCGAGGCCGAAAACCCCGAGGGTGAATTTTTTGAAGAAGAACGGCTCTTGGCCTGTTTTGGGCAAGGCACTAAGGACCCATTTGCCAACATTATTGAGCAGCTTGCTGATTTTATACAAGAGGCCGAACAACGGGATGACATCTCTTTGGTGGCGGTGTCGGCCGGCCCGGTGGTGATTAAGAGTCAGCAAGATAAGCAAAAGATTGTACCGGGTTATGAAGGAATTTTCTGGAGCATGAGCTGCGACTTGGGCGTGGAAGACATTCAGCGCTCTAACCCGGTGGAAGAGATCATGTCTATCTTGGGTGCGCAGACCCTATTACGCCCTAACCGAGATGTTATCGGCTTGTTGCTGGCAGAACTGTACAGCAACGCCCTAGAGCATGGCTTACTGGGCTTATCATCGGATTTAAAAAATTCCCCAGATGGTTTTGTCGAATATTATGATCAGCGGCAAAAGCGCATCGAAAGCCTAGCGGGTGCCAGCATCCAAATTCATTTTGAGTTGCTGCACGAAAAAGAAACCCTGCTGCGCATCCGCATGACGGATTCTGGCAAGGGCTTTAAATTTGAAAGTGTGGTGGACTTCGATCATGAAGACGCCTTCGGGCGCGGCATATCCTTGATACACAGAGTGTGCAACCGGCTCGAATACAGCAACGGCGGGTGCACGGTGGAGGTGGACTTCCCCGTGTCACAGGCGGTAGATATTGTTGATTAAAATCGGGTTGTTAAAGGGAACAGTGTCCCCCGTTATTTTTGTTCGCCGTGATAAAGCAGAAATAAGTCTACGATGTTGTCGGGAATGCTGGCACACACCTGCAAGCTAAGCTTGTCGTCGTCATCTATTTCGGCAAAGGCTTCATCTTCGGCGTTCAAACCCGAGGCATAGAGCACGGGGAAAAGCAGTTCGGCGGCGTCTTTTTCATACTTGCCATACCAGATATTGCTTTGCTCTATGGTGAGCAGCATGAACCCCATGGACCAGTTTTCGAGTGGGGCGGCTTCGCCGTCTTCATCGCCCTCTACGTTTAGCTCACAAGGCACCGGAAAGGTGACGCCAGATTCGATAATCTCCACGACTTCCTTTTGCAGTAATTCAATTAAGAAGCGAACCTCCGTCTGTTGTTGTTCGCTATCCCACTTCACTGCATCGTTGAAGATGAACTGCTCTAACACCGACCAGTCAACTGCTTGGGGGCTGATGGCGTTGGCGGTTAATAAACCGTGCAATGCGAAAAAATCCAGGCCTTCTTCCTGTTCTGCGTGGTCTTCCAGAAAAAGTGCCAAAGATTCTAATTGATCTTCACTTAAGGCGGCCGCTGTACTCATGGTTTGCTCACTCGTTTGCAAAATAGGACGATGGGATGGCGTAGTATATCAGCATGTTGAGGATGTTCGTGGGGATTTGGCACTATTGCCAGTGGCCATTCTCAGGTTGATTGATGAAGGGCATGGAATACCAGTAATGACTGGGCTTCGACAAGGAGGGCGCGGTACAGTTATAGCGGCTGCGCCCCGGGTTTAACGGGCTCGGGCGTTGGGCAGAGATTAATAGGTCACCCCCTATTTGCGTCACTCGGGTGGGGATGGGGGTGCCCATATAAAAGCATTGAGCTTGCTGCTGATGAACGTCTGCGGCCTTCACCCTCAATCTTAGCGTGGGGGCAGCCTCACCCTGCTGCCGCAATTGGCTGTGGGGCTGGATGCTGACGATATGGAAGGCCAGGCTATTGAGCTTAACCGCCAAGGTATCCAGCTTGGCATAGATGCCAGAGGCGGGAAACCTAGGCAAGGCTTGGGGGTCGCTGCTGGTCGAGACGGGGCCGGATTGTTGTGCAAACGCCACATAGTCCAGTGTCTTTAACAGGGCCTTTAGGGCGTGATCGAATTCTCCATAGGGGTAAGCAAACAACGAATTGCTGCTGTTTAATTCATGGCTTAGCCTGCGGCGGCTGAGCTGGATATCCTCGCTTATGCGCTGCCGCCATTGTTGGGCGGTTTCGTGGGGGCGTTTTTTCAGAAGGTGCAAGTGTTGGTAGCTGTGATTGGCGATGGTGGCCCCGTGTCGTTGCATCTCCTTTAATTGCGACCAGCTGAGGCTGTTGCCAAATTGCTTGTCTATGGCGTGTGGGCTGATGAAGATGGTGAAGGGCAACTGGCGCCGCTTTAGTTCGGGGAAGGCATTTTGATAGATGGACAGGTAGCCATCGTCGAAGGTGATGGCCAGATTTTTTTGTGAGTCTGCTGTTCCCTGTGTGAGACCCTCTACAATTTCTGCTAAGGGTAATACTCGAAAGCCCTGGCTGGCAATGAAGTCTAAGTGCTTAGCAAATTGCAGGGGTGAGATGCTGGTGCTGGCGGGTGTCTGTGTGCTCACATGATGGTATTGCAGGATAACGGCTTGATATTGGCTGCCAGCTTGGGCGGCACCACTGCTCGCGACCAGCGCCACACAAGCCAACAGCCGCAGAGAATATGTTATGGGTAATAATGCTCTAAACATTGCATGGCCTGTTGGATGGCGATGAGTCGGTCGGCGTCGCCCCCTCTGTCGGGGTGATGCTGCATCACTAGACGGCGATACTGCTTTTTTATGCACTTGAAGCTCAGATTTGGGTGCTCATCTTGGTGAAATTGTAAGGTAATGAGCGCCTGAGTCTTTTGCTGGGGGCTAAAGTAGTGTTGCCAGAATTGATCCAGTAATTTATTGACATCTTGCTCACGAATTTGGCTGAGCTGGGATAGATCTAGGTAGAACAGGCCCAAGGGCGAATAGGTGTCTAACGGCTGGGAGGGTGCCGCGTCGGTTTGTTGGCAGGGGCTTAAGCGTATGCCGACGCTGGAAATATCTAAGTGATACTTTTGGTGGCTAAAGGTTGAATATTGCAGCCGATAAAGCGCATTAAAAATAAGGAAGTGGCACCTAAAGAGGGATAGTGGGTTGGCCAAGACCTTTTTATGGAGACGTCCTGTCGCTTGCAGGTGAGTGATGATTTTAAACTCTGTGCTCACCGGGTTGGCCAGTAAATAATCTTCTATGTCTTGGCTTAGGTCAAAGTTAAACATGTGGCCATTCCTTGGGGTCCTCGGCGGTGTCTTAACGTTGTTTTTACGATGATTAAGAGGGGGCTAGGTAGGAGATGCTAGTGATATACCATACCTGATCGCCATTCGGTGTTTTGACCACCGCCTGATCATCCACCTGTTTGGAAAGCAAGGCGCGGGCCATGGGAGAGTCGATAGAGATGTTGTGTGCCCCCCCGTATATCTCATCTGGCCCCACGATGCGAAAGTGCTTACTTTCCCCGTGGTCATTTTCTATGTCGATCCAGGCACCAAAAAATACCTTGCCGTCCTGTTCTTGGCTGTGGTCGATGACTGTCTGTTCGTTGAGGCACTTGCGCAGGTATCTGACACGGCGGTCGATTTCACGTAGCCGTTGCTTGTTGCATTGATAATCTGCGTTATCGCTGCGGTCGCCAAGGCTCGCCGCCCAGGTGACTTTCTCTGTGATGATGGGACGCTCTACACGCCATAATTCATCCAGTTCGGCTTTGAGGGCCAAGTGGCCGTCGCGGGTGATGATGTTTGTCTTCATGCCCACAGTTTAATGAGCCTTTCAAGGCTATGCCAGATATTAATTTTGGGCGTGTGGGTTGGCTATCAATTATTCAATATGAACTAGACTTGGGTAATCATGTGTTGTGGCAGGGATACCCCTGCGTCGCAAAGGAGATGCCTATGTTACGCCTGTTCATGTTGCTCCTAGTGGTGTGTGCCAGCCAAGCCCAGGCTGCTAAAGAGAGTGATCATCTCACCTCGGTATTTAACCTGTCGCCCGATATATACGATGTGAAGGGCATAGGCGACTGGCGCAAGGGCGAGGCGGCGGGGCAGGTGCGCCTAGTTATCGCGCGCTCAAACAAGCGGGACGAGGTCTTCTTGCAGTGGGTGCAGTGGGGTGACAAGGGGCCAGAAAAAGTCAGCGCGACCCTGCCAATCAAGGAGATACAGCAGGAGGCGAATTTTAAGATTACCTTCATTCGCCGTGAAACGGTTGCTGGGGTTCGGCAACTGGTACTGGGCCTGAAAAATTTATATGACAAGTCTGTCGCCCGCGCCATCATCGAGATCGAAGGTGTGGGGCGTTACAGGTGTATTATTCGCTAAAACCCTAAAGGTTAAACACGTCTATGCTGTTTTCATCTTTTAGGTGCGGGGGCTTATGGATGTCGAAGCTACTAGGGCCCTAAAGGTTAAACACGTCTATGCTGTTTTCATCTTTTAGGTGCGGGGGCTTAT
>CAJXIK010000105.1 GCA_913054445.1 uncultured Bermanella sp. | reverse complement strand
CCCTAGTAAAAAACTATGAAGCCACCAAAGCGGCTTACCAAGCAAGCTAAGAATAAGGCGGCTAAATTTCGCTGATTTAGCCGCATAATGCCATAGGGTTTATTAACGTTCGCTACACCACCTCTGCCAAATTTCGCTGATATCGCTACATAAGGTCATGGGATCATAGGGTTTACGGATGACATCCAGAGCCCCCATATCTTTAAACAATTGCACCTCATTTTCCATGACCTTAGCGGTCATAAAGATCACTGGTATGGTTTCGCAACCTTGAGTGTCGCGTAAGAACTGCAAGGCGGTGGGGCCGTCCACGGTGGGCATCATCACATCCATCAAGACCAGATCGGGTCTAACCTCCTGTGCGAGTCGCACCACCTGCTCTCCTGAGTTGCAGCAGGTGACCGTGAAGCCCCCCAGGGATTCCAGGGCCAGCAGGGTCAGCTCTTGAATGTCTGGGTCATCTTCGGCGTATAAAATCTTGCGCAACACTGGCGTCATGTTGAGGTACCTAGGCTGTCTAACCTTATCAGGTTTTTTCTGATATTCGACTTAAGCAAGGACGCGGCTAGGCTCACATCCTGCAGCTGTTTTTTACTGGCTTTAGCGGGTTGCAAGGCTAATTTAATCGCGTCTATTAACAGCGCCTTGTTAAAGGGTTTCTCGATCCAATCGACAATGCCCAAGCATGAAAGATGTACCTGCTGCCGAGCTGGCTGAGCCTTGGCCGCTATCACCACGGTGGCCAAGTGACGAGTCTTCTCCTGTAGGCGAATGTCACGAATCAACGAAATACCATCTTGATCTGGCAGCATGATATCCACCGTCATGGCATCATAATGAGTGTGCATTAAATACTGTCGTGCCTGCCGCGCGGTGTGTGCAGTGTCGGTAGCAAAGCCCGCCTGCTGTAGCATCTCGCTCAGCAGCTTGGCCACCGCGGCATCGTCTCCTACCAGCAGAATCCTTGGCGCGGAGGGCGTGGGCACAGAGATCTGTTGTGTCTCGTCGTGGGCGTGCGGGGCCGCGTCTGGCTTGGCTGCTAGCTCAAAATAAAAACTCGCCCCCTCGCCCTCGATGCTGTCAAAACCCATGTGGCCGCCATGACGCTGAATGATGGACTGGGAGATGCTTAGGCCCAAGCCGGTGCCACCCACCTTACGGGTGTCGGACGAATCAGCCTGTTTAAAGCGGCCAAAAATTTGCTTACGAAATGCGTTGGGCACTCCGGGCCCGCGATCCATCACCGTGACCCGCACCCGCTGCTCGGTGTGACTAATGGCGATCGTCACCACGCCACCGGCGGGGGAATACTTGGCGGCATTGGATAATAGATTGTTCACCACCTGCATGAGGCGGCTCTGATCTGCCATGACGCAGGTTTTGTCATGCCCAGCTTGTAGTTCAAAACGAATGGCGTATTTTTCGGCTAGGGACTGGTTTACCTGCAGGCAGGCGCTAACTAGGTCGGCGAGGATCAAGCCCTTAAATTGAAAGGCTATCTTGCCCGCTTGCAGCTTCTCGATATCTAAAATATCGTTCACTAGGATAATTAAACGCTCGGTATTTTGCTTGGCGATGGTGGTCAGACGGGAGGCTTTTTCTGGCAACGCCCCCATCGAGCCACTGGCGAGCATGCCCAGCGAGGCACGAATAGAGGTCAGCGGGGTTCTTAGTTCGTGGCTGACGGTGGAGATAAACTCACTTTTTTCTTTCTCGACTTCTTTCTGTTGGGTGATGTCACGAATGATGCCCAAAATAATATTTTCACCGTTAATGGCAAATTCGGCAACCTGCAGGTGAATGGGAAATACATCGCCGTTTTGTTTAATGGCTTTCAGTTCTCGCCCGCTCCCCATTATGTTCGACACTTTGGTTTTATGATAATGCCGCAGGTGATGGGCGTGATGACTCTTTTCCGGCTCGGGTAATAATATGTCCATGTTGTGCTGCAGTAGTTGCTGCGGTTGGTAACCAAACAATGTCAGCAGGGCCGGATTAACCGCCTGAATAATACCGCGGCTATCTATGGTGATGATGCCATCAACAATGTTGTCCACCACCGACTTAAGGTATTTACGATGCTCCTCTTCCTTATGGTAGATGGCATAAATATTAATGAGTAAGCCGGTGAGCACGCACAGGTAGCTGGCTTTTTTTAGGGTATGGGCGGCGTCAAACTCGAAATCGAATAGTTGATTGGAAAAAGACATGAACACCGTTTGGCTGACCAAGCCCATGATCAATGACAGGATAAGCCAATGATCAAATGTCTCCCTGCGCCACGCCCCCTTATATAAATAGCCTACCAAGGCCAAGGCAAAAAAAAGTGCCGGGGCGAATTCCTCGGGACGATGGAACAGCCACTCTGGGTAGTACGCTCTGGGCAAGGGCACTAGGGTAAAAAATAAAAAACTGCTGAGGGTAAACAGGGCGCTCAGCAGGTAGCTAGTATGAGCGTTGATACGCCCCTGTACGCCGTGGCGCTGCTCATGGCACCAGGCTAACCAGCTGCACAGCATCATGACCGACAAAAACTGTCGAGAGGCTATCCAGCTCCAGGGGATTAACGAGGGTAGATCAGAGGGCATGAGGTCTTTGAAAAAACTGGCGGTCACCACCGCATGGTAGCCATCGAGGAAGGCTGTGCCTAAAAACCCGGTGCCGATCAACAGGAAGGTGTTGTCTTTACGCGCATAGAAGCGCACGAGGGCCAGTGTGCCCACTAGGCTAGCCAACAGGGTGGCCGCCACCTCCATGAGGGTATGCAGCTGGGCGCTGCCTTGCCATTGAGTGCCGCGCAGCGCCATATAAAACAGGGTAAGGCCGAGCCCGCACAGCCAGTAAACGTTTGTTCTGTGTCTTTCGAGCCGGTTCATGTGAGACCCTGTACGACTGCCGGTAGGGTTATGTTGGGATTAAAATCCCTAGGGTACTGTCAACTCTAGATCAAATTGAGCCGTCATCAAGGTCGTGAGCGTGACGAATAAATGGCAGCGCATAGGGTTGCCGTCTTGCGGCTGCTGAAATTAGTTCGCCTAAATACTTTGGCTTAGTCATTCTTTGCCTATAATAATGAACGGTTCATGCAATAACGTGACTTAGAGGTGGTGCAGTGATGGGAAGGCCGTGTAATGCGTAAAATGACCGAAGCCACGCTCGCCTCTAAGATACTGATCGTGGATGATAAACCGGTGAACGTGGATCTGCTGGAGACCATGTTGATGATAGCCGGCTTTAAAAATATCCGCAGCACCACCGAGCCCAGGGATGTGCAGCAGATGTACAGCAACGATCAGTTCGATCTGATTCTGTTGGATATCCGCATGCCGCACATGGATGGCTTCGAGGTCATGATGGAATTAGCCAAGGTCATCGAGGGGGACTACTTGCCGGTGCTGGTATTGACCGCGCAACAAGACATGGAGACCCGCATGCGCGCCCTCGAGCTGGGGGCCATCGACTATGTCACTAAACCCTTCGACAGCAACGAAGTGCTCAACCGCATTCACAACATATTACTGATTCGCAAGCTCTTCAATGAACGCAAAGATTACGCCCAGTTGCTGGAAAAAAAAGTAGAGGAGCGTACCCGCGAGCTGCTACGGCGCACCATCGAACTGGAACAAACCCGGCACGCCATCATCCGTTGCCTAGGGCGTGCCGGTGAGTACCGGGACAACGAGACCGGCAACCATGTGATTCGCATGAGCAAGAGCAGCAAAGTGCTGGCCATGGCGGCAGGGCTAGACGAGCAGCGGGCCGAGTTAATCGTCAATGCCAGCCCCATGCATGACATCGGTAAGATCGGCATCCCAGATGCCATATTATTAAAACCGGGCAAGCTCGATGCCGATGAATGGGAGATCATGCAGCGCCACGTGGCCATAGGGGGGGAGATCTTGAGTCAAGACGACTCCGAATTAATGAAGATGGCCTACACTATCGCCATGAGTCATCACGAGAAATGGGACGGCTCGGGTTACCCGCGAGGCATCAAAGGGGAGGCCATTCCCATCGAGGGGCGAATCTCTGCCATCTGTGATGTGTTCGATGCGCTGACGTCCGAGCGCCCTTACAAGAAGGCCTGGAGTGTGGAGGATGCGCTGGCGCTGATCGCTGAGAATTCGGGCTCACATTTCGACCCTAAGCTGGTGGTGTTATTCAAAAAAGTACTGCCGGACATCCTGAAGATTCGTGAGCACTACTCAGATACAAACGGCGCCTGATGGCTAAAAACTCGGCAAGCTTCGATGCCAAGGTCGAGGTTCTGCGCCACGCTTTCATGGCTAAACTGGTCACCTATTGTCGCGAGCTAGCCGACCTATTGAGGCACTTAACGGCCGATTCCCTGCCCCATGATAATTATGCCACCCTAGAAAAAATAACCACTTTGTTACATCAATTAAAGGGGACTTCGGGGTCCTTTGCTTTGCGTGAAATCTCGCTGCTGGTGACGAGCATGGAGCAACAAGCAATGGTGGCGCGTGACCAGGAATCGGCCTTGAGTCAGGCTGCCATCGACGGCCTCTGGCAGCAACTGGATGCCCTAAGCAGCGCCAGCGATGCGGACAAAAACACTAAGATAACCCCGGACTCGATGTGGCATGCACCCGTCACCGGCAACGAGGACACGACAACATTTTCTAAGACCCTAGTCATCGTGGATGACGACGCCGACCTGGTTCGGCTTCTGCAAATACAACTTGCCCGCTTTGGCTTTGAGGTCATCGCCCTGAGCGACCATCGGGAGTTAGCACCCGCCATGCGTCGGTATAACCCTCTGGCATTGATCATGGATGTGTCCTTCCTCGATGACGTGGAGGCAGGGTTGAAGGCAGTGCAAGGGCTGCGCAAGCGTGAGCTCATTACCTGCCCCGTATTATTTTTGTCGGCCAAAGGGGATCTAGTGTCACGTCTGAGTGCCATTCGCGCCGGCTGTGATGGTTATATTTGCAAGCCGGTGAATATTACCGACCTAGTTGAAATTATCTCCCATGTGAGCGAAGCGCATATCAGCAGTCGTTATAGGGTGCTATTGATCGACGATGACCCCGAAGAGGCCAGCTTAAACGCCCTGTTATTAGAGGCGGCGGGCATACAAACCCAAGTAGTGACCCAGCCATTGGACACTATGGCCCACATGCACGAGCTGGAGCCAGATGTGGTACTCATGGACATAAGCATGCCCGAATGCAATGGCTTCGAATTGGCGGCGGCGATACGCCAGCACAGTCAATACACACAGGTTCCCATCATATTTTTAACCGCCAGCGACATGCAGGATGATTGGCTAAGGTCGGTGCAGGCGGGCGGCGATGAGTATTTAAGAAAAAACATCAGCCATGCCGAGTTAGTCGCCTCGGTACTGGCACGGGCCACGCGTTCGCGGCAACTAAGCACTATGGTTAAGCGCTTGCGGCTCAGTGAAAACCGTTTTCGCTCGGTCTCGGCCTCGGCCAGGGATGCCATTATTACCTCCAACACAGAAAACAGAATTGTGACCTGGAACCTAGGTGCCCAAAAATTATTTGGCTATATAGAGGCCGAAATACTCGGCAGCGACCTGTCGCGGCTGTTCACCGACAGCGACGCTAAGTTAGTGCGCGGAGATTTTGAAACCATAGAGATGGTGGGCATCAAGAAAGATGCCAGTGAAACCCCCGTCGAAGTCTCCATGGCCATCTGGCAGGTGGACGACACGAGCTTCTCGACGGTGATTATTCGTGACATGGTGCGGCGTAAGCGCTATGAGAAATCCATCAACGATGCCCGCCAGGTGGCCGAGAATGCCAACCAGGCGAAGTCACAGTTCTTAGCCGCCATGAGTCACGAATTGCGCACGCCGCTGCACGGCATCTTAGGTTTTAGCCAGATGCTGGAGCAAAATCAGGCGGAGCCGTTAAGTAAGTTACAGCTAAAGTGTGTCAACCATGTTCGCAACAGCGGCCACCACCTGTTGACCCTCATAGACGAGGTGCTGGACCTAGCGAAGATTGAAGCGGGCAAGGTGGAGATCGTCCTGGAGGACATCGCCATCCATGCATTGTTGGATGAATGCATTGAGTTGGCGCAGCCGCTGGCGACAGAATACCTAGTGACCATTCATACGCCCACCATTAGCGACGTGCCACCCCCGCGTATTCGTGCCGACACCGCGCGCACTAAGCAAGTGCTGCTTAACTTATTATCGAATGCTGCCAAGTATAACCGCCCCCATGGAGAGGTTAGTGTTGCCTGCAAGCCGGTGTCGAACAAGATGCTGCGCATCAGCGTAACCGACACCGGCATCGGCATCGCCGAGGAAAAATGGCCAGACCTGTTTACGCCCTTCAGTCGCTTAGGGGCCGAAACCGGTGAAATACCCGGCACCGGCATCGGTCTGTCGGTGACCAAGAATCTCATGGAGCTGATGGCGGGCAGGATCGGTTTTGAGTCCGTCCAGGGTCATGGCAGCACCTTTTGGTTTGAGTTGCCCCTCTCGCTTAAAAAACCAGCGCGTGCCGCTCCTAGCAGGCAGCGACACCATAATCGCCCGGACTATGAGTTCCCCGTGATACAGGGCACTCTTTTATACGTGGAGGATAATCGCGCCAATTTGGCCCTCATGAAGATGCTCGTGCAAAACATTCCCGGGCTAGTGTTGATCTCTGCCATGACGGCCGAACAAGGGGTGGAGATGGCAAAAGAATTTTTACCCGATGTGATCATCCTCGATTTGCACCTACCCGGCATGGATGGCTATGAGGCCTTTACCATCTTACAGCAGTCACCGACCCAGCACATACCTGTGATGGCGATCAGTGCGGATGCCAGTGGCGAGGATATAGCCCGTGGTTTGGGTGCCGGTTTTTGCAGTTATCTCACTAAGCCCATAGATGTCTACGAGGTGGCAGATGCCATTAATAGCGTGCTGCCAGGGGCATGACATGCCCCCTCTTAGAGCATGGCTGAGCTAAGGCATTGCGGCCCGATATCTGCCAGGGCACTCAGACCGCTTGCCCACAACAAAAACCACTGGCCCAGGCCCATTGGAAATTGAAGCCCCCTAAGTGCCCCGTCACATCCA
>CAJXIK010000104.1 GCA_913054445.1 uncultured Bermanella sp. | reverse complement strand
AGCTCGTTAATCTCCAGTCCACCCAACATGCGCGCCAGCTCCTGCTGACGCTGTTGCGAATTAAGGTTGCGTATTTGGGTGCGGGTTTGTTGATTGGCGCTGAGTTTATTTACTAACAAGTGCTGGTGGGCGAGGGCGGCGACCTGAGGCTGATGGGTGACGCTAATCACTTGCTTGTGCTTGCCCAGTTGTTTTAGCAGGCGGCCCATGCGCTCGGCGGTGGCACCGCCCACCCCCACATCGATCTCATCAAATATCAGTGTGTCCGCACCTTGCTGTATCAAAATCTGTAGGGCTAGGCTAATGCGTGATAGTTCGCCGCCGGATGCGACCTTGTGCAGCGGCTGCAAGGGTTGGCCTGGGTTAAGGCTCACTAAGAAGCGAATCTCATCTAGGCCGTGTTGGTTGGCTTTATGTATGGGCAGCGCGTCCACCTCAAATTTAACCTGCGCCTTGTCTAGTGCGAGCTGCTTGAGTTGCTTGATTAATGCGTTGCCCAGTTTACTCGCGGCCTTGCTGCGCGCGCTGCTTAAACTCTGCCCTAGGCCGCCGAAGACCTGCTCGGCCTTGTCTAACTCTATTAATAGCTCATCTAGGGATTGGTCCTGGCCACACAGGGAATTTAGTTCGGCCATGAGGCTGCCCTGTAGCGCAGTTAGGGCCTCGGGTTTAACCTTGTTTTTGCGGGCCAACTCGTAGATGGCGTTGAGGCGCTCTTCCACTTGTTGCAGGCGCTGCGGATTAATCTCGAAGCCGTCGATGTAGTGGCTCAGCTCGTTACAGGCTTCATCTATGATCACATAGGCCTGATTAAGCAGCTCGTGGGTCGCGGCTAGGGCCGGTGTGCTGTCCATCAGTGGGTCGAGCTTTTGCAGGGCGTATTGAATGGCCTGGTAGGCATCGTTTTGTTGGTCGTCGTTCTGGCAAAGATGCAGGGCCTGCTGGGCGTTGAGCAGGTGCCCTTCGGCGTTGGCCAGTCGTTTCTGTTCGGCTTCGAGTGCCTCCACCTCGCCTTCGCCTAGGTCTAGCAGGGTTAATTCCTGCACCTGATATTCCAGCAGCTGCACCCTAGCCTGGCCTTCTTGGTTGCGGTTTTGCAGTAGGTGTACCCGCTTCTTTAGGCTCTGCCAGTGCTGGTAGCTGGCCTTAGTGTCTGTCAGCAGTTTTTGGTAGTGGCCAAAGTTATCGAGCAGGTCTCTGGGGCTGTCTTTTTGTAGTAGGGCCTGATGCGCGTGCTGGCCGTGAATGTCCAGCAATTGAGCGCCCAGTTCTTTAAGTTGCTGGAGCGGTGCCGGGCGACCGTTGATGTAGCCACGGCTGCGCCCTTCGCTGGTGATGATGCGTGACAGGATGAGTTGCTCTTGGTCGCCGTCCATGTCGTTATTAAGCAGCCAGTCTTTGACCGGGCCGTGCTCTGCTAGCTCGAAGCAGGCGTAAATCTCGGCCTTGCTGGCACCCGGGCGAACCTGGCGGGCATCGCTCTTACTGCCGGTGGCCAGCGACAGGGCATCGAGCATGATGGACTTGCCGGCACCGGTCTCTCCGGTCATGGCACTAAAGCCAGCCTTTAAGTCCAGTTCGAGGGCGTCGACTATGGTGAAGTCCTTGATGGATATGTGGCTTAGCATGTCTCGCACCCTGTACGCTTATACATGTGTTTAAATGTACAGTATAAAATCGCTTTGTAAAGTCTCTTGAAACTGTTTTTTCCATCCCCATATTAGGTTTCAGCCTTATTTAAGTTTGTAAAAATGTGTGGAGTGACCCATGTCAGATCAGGAAAACTCGGCTCCAGAAGCCGAAAATGCAGAGTTAGAAACACCAGAGCAGACGCTGGAAGGCACTGTCGAGCCAGCCGCCGAAGAGGCCTCACAGGGTGAAGCCTTATTAGCCGAGAACGCTCAGCTAAAAGACGATTTAATCCGCGCCAAGGCCGATGTGCAAAATGTCCGTCGTCGCGCCGAACAGGATGTGGAAAAAGCCCACAAGTTCAGCACCGAGAAGTTCGCCCGCGAACTCCTCAGCGTGGTGGATAACCTCGAGCGTGCTATGGCCTCGTGCCCAGAAGAAGAGGTGGTTAAGCCCTTCTTAGAAGGGGTCGAGATGACCCAGAAAAGCTTCCTCGACACCTTGAAGAAATTCAGCGTAGAAGCCATCGACCCAGAGGGACACCCGTTTGACCCCACCCTGCATCAGGCCATCAGCATGGTAGAGGCCCCAGACGCCGAGCCCAACACGGTCTTAAATGTGGTGCAGAAGGGCTACACCAACCACGGCCGCCTGTTGCGTCCAGCCATGGTAGTGGTCTCCAAGGCCGCTCCCAAGGTAGATGAAAAAGCCTAAGTTTCGTCATTCGATGAACGTTTAGGGTTGAATTAAAAATAACCAGACCCATTAAAGGGTTACGTTAAAAACTAACTGGCCTCAGGGCAATCGGGCGGCGCATTGCACCATGCAACACCGCCCCACCAACATTAATTTGGAGATTTAAAATGGGTAGAATCATCGGCATCGACCTCGGTACCACGAACTCTTGTGTATCGGTACTAGACGGCGACAAGACACGCGTCATCGAGAACGCCGAAGGCGATCGTACTACGCCTTCCATCGTGGCATACGCCGAAGACGGCGAGATCTTAGTGGGTCAGTCTGCTAAGCGTCAGGCGGTGACTAACCCTACCAACACTCTATTCGCTATCAAGCGTTTAATCGGTCGTCGTTTCGAAGACAAAGTGGTGCAAAAAGACATCGACATGGTGCCTTACTCCATCGCCAAAGCCGACAACGGCGATGCTTGGGTGGAAGTGAAGGGCGAAAAATACGCGCCACCACAGATCTCTGCCGAAGTATTGAAGAAAATGAAAAAGACCGCCGAAGATTTCTTGGGCGAGAAAGTAACCGAAGCGGTAGTCACCGTGCCTGCTTACTTTAACGATGCACAGCGTCAAGCCACTAAAGATGCGGGTAAAATTGCCGGTCTTGAAGTGAAGCGTATCATCAACGAACCAACGGCTGCGGCACTGGCTTACGGCATCGACAAAGTGATCGACGATAAAGTCATCGCGGTATACGACCTAGGTGGTGGTACTTTCGATATCTCTATCATCGAAGTCGCCGACGTAGACGGCGAGAAGCAATTCGAAGTATTGGCCACCAACGGTGATACCTTCTTAGGCGGCGAAGATTTCGACATGCGTTTAATCGAATTTTTAGCGGGCGAATTTAAGAAAGAATCTGGCGTAGACATCAAGGGCGACCCTCTTGCCATGCAGCGTCTAAAAGAAGCAGCCGAAAAAGCCAAGGTTGAATTGTCTTCAACCACGTCTACCGACGTTAACCTGCCTTACATCACCGCCGATGCCACCGGTCCTAAGCACTTAAACGTGAAGGTTACCCGTGCCAAGCTTGAGTCTTTGGTCGAAGACATGGTTAAAGATTCTTTGAAGCCTTGTCAGCAAGCCTTGACCGATGCCGGCCTTAAAGCCTCTGAAATCGACGACGTTATCTTGGTAGGTGGTCAAACACGTATGCCATTGGTACAAGCGGCTGTTGCCGAGTTCTTTGGTAAAGAAGCGCGTAAAGATGTGAACCCAGACGAAGCGGTTGCCATGGGTGCGGCGCTGCAAGGTGCGGTATTGTCTGGCGACGTAACCGACGTATTGCTACTAGACGTTACTCCGCTAACACTAGGCATCGAGACTATGGGTGGCGTAGCCACCGCATTGATCGAGAAAAACACCACCATCCCGACTAAAAAGTCACAAATTTTCTCTACTGCCGATGACAACCAGGGCGCGGTGACCATTCACGTGGTGCAGGGCGAGCGTAAGCAAGCCAGCCAAAACAAATCATTGGGTCGTTTCGATCTTGCCGACATCCCGCCTGCGCCACGCGGCCAGCCTCAAATCGAAGTAACCTTCGACATCGACGCCAACGGCATATTACACGTGGGCGCCAAAGACAAGGCCACGGGTAAAGAGCAGAGCATTGTGATCAAGGCCTCTTCTGGCTTGAGCGACGAAGAAGTTGAGCAAATGGTTAAGGACGCCGAAGCAAACGCCGAAGCCGATAAGAAATTTGAAGAGATGATTCAGGTGCGCAACACCGCCGATGGCATCATCCACGCAACTAAGAAAACCCTAGAAGACGCGGGCGATAAAGCCAGCGAAGAAGAAACCACCGCTATTAACGCGGCCATCACCGACCTAGAAGAAGCCTTAAAAGGCGACGACAAGGACGCCATCGAAGCGAAGACAACTGCCCTCACCGAAGCCTCTTCTGGTTTGGCGCAGAAGATGTACGCCGAACAGGCGGCCGCTGCCGAAGCCGCTGGCGAAGGTGCACAAGCCGGTGCCGAGCAGGCGCAACCACAAGACGACGTGGTCGATGCCGAGTTTGAAGAAGTTAAAGACAAGTAAGTAACACGCTAGACACAGATGGGAGACGTAGCTTCGGCCGCGTCTCCCATCTTGCGTCTTATCTATTAATTTTTAAAGCGTAAAGAACCATGTCTAAACGTGATTATTATGAAACTCTAGGCGCCAGTAAAAGCGATGACGCTAAAGCGATAAAGCGCGCCTATCGCAAGCTGGCCATGAAATATCACCCGGATAGAAACCCGGATGATAAGGAAGCAGAGCACAAGTTTAAGGAAGCCACCGAGGCTTACGAAATTTTGAGCGATGCCGGCAAGCGTCAAGCCTACGACCAGCATGGCCATGCCGGGGTAGACCCGCAGGCCGGTGGTTTTGGTGGCGGTGGCAACGGCAACTTCGGCGATATCTTTGGTGACGTCTTCGGCGACATCTTCGGTGGTGGTGGTGGCGGTCGTGGCGGTCAACGCAATGGCCCGCAACGCGGCAGCGATTTAAAATACAACCTAGAGCTTACCCTCGAGCAAGCGGTTAAGGGTGCCGAGGTTAAAATTAGTGTGCCTAGCCTTAACGAGTGCGGCACATGCCACGGCACGGGTGCCAAAGACGGCAGCAAGCCCATTACCTGTAATACCTGCCACGGTCAGGGTCAGGTACGCATGCAGCAGGGTTTCTTCTCTGTGCAGCAAGCGTGTCCCACCTGTCGCGGTCAGGGTTCTATCATCAAGGACCCTTGTTATCCCTGTGGTGGCCAAGGCGTTGTGGAAGAAACCAAGACTCTTAGCGTTAAGGTACCGGCCGGTGTGGACAACGGCGATCGCATTCGCTTAACCGGCGAAGGTGAAGCAGGCACGCGTGGTGGCCCGCAAGGGGACCTGTATGTCGAAACCCACATTAAGTCGCATGCCATCTTCGAACGTGACGGCCGCAACTTGTATTGCGACGTGCCCATCAGCATCGGTGACGCTGCCCTTGGCGGTGAGATTGAAGTGCCTACCCTCGATGGCCGCGTGAAGCTTAAGATTCCCGGCGAAACCCAGAGCGGCAAGCTCTTCCGCATGCGCGGCAAGGGTGTGGTGCCTGTACGTGGCGGCGCAACCGGCGATCTCTTGTGCCGGGTGATGGTGGAAACACCGGTGAAGTTGAACGAAGAACAAAAAGATATTCTTCGCCAATTTCAGGCGTCACTCAAGGGTGAAAAACACAGCCCGAAAAAGAAAAACTGGTTCGAAAACGTGAAAACGTTCTTCGAATAAACAGCAGAGTTAGAAAACGGCGAGCATTGCTCGCCTTTTTTTTCGATTTAAAAAGTAAGGTTAAAAACTATGACACGTATCGCCATTATGGGTGCCGCCGGTCGCATGGGCCGAATTTTAATTGAAGCCACAGACACCGCCGGTGCCGAGCTAGGTGCCGCCATAGTGTTGCCCCATGATGCGTTACTGGGCAGTGATGCAGGCGAGATGGCAGGCCTAGGTAAAAAGTTAAACGTGGCTTTAAGCGCCGACTTATCTGCCGCCATGGACGACTTCGATGTGTTGATCGACTTCACTAGCCCTGCGGCTACTATGCAAAACGTGCAGGCATGCAAGGCCGCCGGTAAGGGCATAGTGATCGGCACCACAGGTTTAAGTGATGCCCAAAAAGCCGAATTAACGGCCGCCGCTAAGGACATGAAAATTGTCTTTGCCCCCAACTATTCGGTGGGTGTGAACCTGTGTCTAAATCTTCTGCGCATGGCCACAAAGGTGATGGGTGAAGAGAGCGACATCGAAATCATCGAGATGCACCACAAGCACAAGGTCGACTCGCCATCGGGTACCGCCCTGCGTTTAGGTGAAGTAGTTGCCGAAACCATGGGCTGGGATCTAAACGAAGTGGCCAACTATGGTCGCGAAGGTCAGACCGGTGCGCGCCCCCATAAAGAAATTGGTTTTCAAACCATTCGCGGTGGTGATGTGGTGGGCGACCATACCGTGATGTTTGCCACCGACGGCGAACGAGTGGAGATCACCCACAAGGCACAGAGCCGCATGACCTTTGCCAAGGGTGCCGTGCGTGCATCGCTGTGGTTGCAGAAGCAGCCCAATGGTTTGTACGACATGCAAGATGTACTGGGCCTGTAGGAGGCCACCCCGTGGCCGATTTTTTCGCAGAAATCGGCGGCTCGCCCTCCTTTTTTTAGAAAAAATCACCAGCAAAGCCTTGCTGAATAACAAGGCTTTGCTGGTGACGAGTGATAAATTCAACGTAAAAAATAGACTTAACCAGATGACACTAAAAATACTCTCCGCCCTGTGCCTATTGCTGCTGTCCACCTTCAGCCACAGCTACACCCTAGAATTTACTGAGTCGCAGCTGCAAGAAAAAATCAGCGCGATGATGCCGGTGACGAAGAAGACCATGCTGGCCACCATAGTGGTGGACGATGCCATACTCGACCTAGTGGCAGGCTCGGAGCGGCTGGCGTTAAGTGCCAGCATCCAGGCCGATGCCCTAGCGGGGTTAAGTGCTTCGGGGTCCTTAAAAATTATGGGCACCCTCAAATACAATGCTCAGCAAGGGGCGTTTTATTTTCATGAGCCAAAGTTGATTGAGCTCAACATAAAAGACGTGCCGCCCAAGTTTCATGAGCAGATTAAAAAATTGGCGCAGGCAGCGCTGGCAAAAAGCCTGTCTCGCTACCCTGTCTATAAGTTAAAAGATGACAACATGAAACAGCAGCTGGCCAAGAGCATGCTTAAATCCATGGAAGT
>CAJXIK010000103.1 GCA_913054445.1 uncultured Bermanella sp. | reverse complement strand
GGAGCAGCCGCTTAGGAGGCGGCAGTTTTATCCGGTTAAACTATGGGGAGGCGCCCGCACTATACCTAAAAACTTCAATGATGTCATGAACTTGTACTTGTTGCTTGGGTCTGAGGGGGATATGGTTGAGCCCCTCAAGGGTTAGCCCCCACAAACCAGAAGAGTCCCTATTTATGCTCGACAGCAAGCCCCTGTTAATCGTCCGCGAATTTCCCGCCTTAGCACGCGCCGAGCTACAAACTCTACAGGTGAATCTGGGCTATTTGTGTAACCTGTCTTGCACCCATTGCCATGTGAACGCGGGCCCCAAGCGCACCGAGTTAATGGATAGGGCAACCATAGAGCTAGTGTTAGATGTACTCAAAATCCGCAACGTGAAAACCCTCGACCTAACCGGGGGTGCGCCAGAGATGAACCCTCATTTTCGCTACCTAGTCACCGAGGCCCGCAAGCTGGGGGTGGAGGTCATCGACCGCTGTAACCTCACTATCTTGCTGGAGGCAGGCTACGAAGACTTGGCGCAATTCTTGGCCGATGAAGGGGTGAACGTGGCGGCCTCGTTACCCTGCTACACTCAGGATAATGTCGATAAACAGCGCGGCAAGGGCGTGTACGATGCCAGCATCGAGGGGTTACTTAAACTCAATAAACTGGGTTACGGCATGGCGGGTAGCGGCTTGAGCCTAGACTTAGTCTATAACCCGGGTGGCCCATTTCTGCCCCCGGCCCAGGCGGCCCTGCAAGCTGATTATAAGGTACGCTTAAGGGAAGACTGGGCCATCGAGTTTAACGAGCTGCACACTATCACTAATATGCCCATCTCGCGTTTTGGCAGCATGCTCATGTCCAAGGGGCAATTTAACGAATACATGCAGCTCTTAATCGACAACTTCCAGCCACAAAACCTAGCCACGGTCATGTGCCGCACCACAGTGAGCGTCGATTACTTGGGCAACCTTTACGATTGCGACTTCAACCAAATGCTGGCCATGCCCATTCAACAGGGCGCGCAGCCACGCCAGCTGCAAGACTTGCTCGGCACTGATCTACAGGGAGAGGCCATCGTGGTGGCGGGCCACTGTTTTGGTTGCACCGCAGGGCAGGGCAGTTCCTGTGGCGGGGCCTTGTAGCCTAGCCATGAGTGCCTTTAACCTCTCCATAGTGGTACCCATTTACAACGAGGCTCAGCAAGTGGGCCCGTTGGCGCGCAGCCTTAGGGTGTTACAAGACGAGTGGGTGAGGGAAATTATCCTCGTGGATGGCGGCAGTACCGATGGCAGCGCCGAGCAATTAGGCAAAGAGTTTACCCTCATTACCAGCCGCAAGGGGCGTGCCGCGCAGATGAACGCCGGGGCGGCCCACGCCAGCGGCACTTGGCTGTTGTTTTTGCATGCCGATACGCAGCTGGGTTCTAGCCACATTAAGGCCGCCATGTCGCACGGGGCCTTGCATCACTGGGGGCGCTTCGATGTGCGCCTAAGCGGTAATCACTTTATGTTTGCCGTCATCGCCTGGTTTATAAACGGGCGTTCCCGCTTAACCTCTGTGGCCACCGGGGACCAGTGTTTGTTTGTGCGTAGGAAGCTGTTCCAGGCGGTAGGCGGTTTTGCCGACCTTGCGCTCATGGAAGATGTGGCGCTGTGTAAGCGCTTACGCAAGCGGCACAAGCCCCTGTGTCTAAAAAAGACCGTCACCACCTCCAGCCGCCGTTGGCAAAAATATGGGGTCTACAAGACCATATTACTCATGTGGAAGCTGAGGTTTTTATTTTGGCTTGGGGTCAGTGATGACAAGCTGGCTCGCCTCTACCGTTGCTCCGACTGATTGAATTTTAAAGATGATGAAACTCGAATGTATGGTGATTCAATTCGCCAAATTCCCCCGCCTAGGTGGCGTCAAGACCCGCCTAAAACCCTTGTTAGAAGATGAAGGTTGTTATCAGCTGCACCTTGAACTCATGCAGTGGGTGAATGCTAACTTACACGCCAGCGGTATTTTTACTTTCTTGTCGTTAGATCAGCTGGGTCATCACGCGGTGATAGATGAGCTGGCCAAGCACAATCCCATCCTGTTGCAGCAGGGGCAGGATTTAGGGCAGAAGATGCAGCACGCCATGCGCTGGGGGTTAACGCGGGCCAAGCAGGTGATTATCGTGGGCAGTGATTGTCCGCAGTTAAGCACACAACACCTGCAACAGGTGCGTGCTGGCTTACAAGATCACGACCATGTGTTAATACCGGCAGAGGATGGCGGTTATGTGCTCATTGCCAGCAGCGAATGCTTTGCCCCTGTTTATGCTGGTATTGCCTGGGGCAGCGGCCAAGTACTGGAGCAGAGCAAGCGTAAGTTGCAGCTCGGTAATAAAAAGCTGTGCCTGCTCCCCGAGCTATGGGATGTAGACCGCCCCGCAGACTACCGGCGACTGCTGAGTCTCTACCCTAGCTGGCCGGCGCGGCTCCCGGCTTAGCTTTTTTGCGCGGCGGCTTGTTTCTTATGTTCTTCACGTTCCTTGGCGGCTTGTTGCTTGCGTTGTTCTTCGAACTGTAAATTATTCACCATGGTCTCTATGTACCTGTGTTTCATGCCGGTGAGGGGCTGAAACGAAAACCCGCAAAAGGTCATGTCTTTCTCTTCGTTGTACACCGCGTGGCGGGCATCTAGGCCACAGTCCATGGATTCATCCCCCACGTGCAGGGTGCTCTCATCGAAGTTTTCGATCTTAGTGAGAGGTTCGCGAATGTCCCCCTTAAAAAATGCCTTGAAGCCGCTGCCGGAAATATCCTGCAAGTTGCCCTTGAAGGTGTCTTCCGCTTCGCTGGAACGAAACACACAGTGCACCGAATAGGTTCTGGGCACCATGGCTCGGTAGGCATCGCGGCGTTGCAGGTATAATAATTTGGCGGGGAATTTGCTGATATATTCCTGGTCATCCTTACGGTATTTTAATTTTCCTTCGAGGTGAAAGCGTACCAGTATGCCGCGAAAATCGGCGCTCAGTTCCATTCTTTTACCGGCCCGAACCAGCTCGTTGCCGTCTTCTGGGGTTAACTTGTCGAAGGCGAAGGCCCGAGATTTTAGGTCGACCTTAGTGATGGAAGTGCCGAAGGCTTGGTCGTCTAGGCCATCGAAGCGTACGGTTATTCTGTGTGCATAACGAATCAGGCGCTGTATGGCGCGGTAGATTTCCTCTGGGCTGGTGAGGAAGTTCTCTGATGATGGGTCTTGCTGTTCCATGGCAGGGTTATCCACTCGTGAAGCGTGTTGTCATCATGGTTATGTAGGGGCTAATTAATTAATGCACGGCGGCCAGCTAGGCTTCCCCTAACGTGTGAGAGTTGGCTTGGGTTTGAGTCGCACCACTCTCATTGTATAAGTTTGGCTGATTTTTATTACCATGCAAGATATTCAGCAAAGAACGGTTCCTGGTCCGGCTGTGTTGAATCACCGCGCCATTGGTTTCATTTTGCTGTAACAGGGTGTTGAAGTCTTTCTTGAGGATTTGCCATTGCTGTTTAATGCTGGCTTGGAGGGGCTTATCCAGAGAGCCGAGTAGTTCAAACAGACCAGATTCGGATGCCGCTAGCTTTTGCGTGGCTAGATAGCGCAAGCGAGCCTGAACCTGCTTCGAGAAGGTTTTTAACAGTTTGCTTTTAATGCTGGCACAGCTTTCGATGGCCTTTATGTCGTGTTGGCTCAGGGCGCGAGATTCTTGTTCGAGAACCTGCTTTAACTGATCCACAGTGGCTTGTTCCGCGCTTAGCATCTGCGTCAGCTCACCGGCCACAGTGTGCGGCGACATGTTTAATAACATTAAAAACCCTTAATTTAATATTCCATCGTATTTAATCATCTTGCCAGCCAGGCGTTCATAATCGATCTTGTATTCATTGTTGGCCAACGCACCCTTGATGCGCTCCACCGCCGCGTCGTCAATCTCGGGCAGCTTGGCCACCGCCGCCTCTATTTTCTGAATCGATTGACTCTGCTGACTGATATTAACCTTAGAGTCAGCATTGCTCGTGCTGGCTTGGGCTTTAGCCGAGCCTTCGCTGGCGACCTTGTCGCTGCTGCGGGGTTGGCCACCGCCGCCGCCGACTCCGGGTATGAGTTTATTTATGTTCATTTTTTTTACCTTCCACGCAAATTGGATTTCCTCGTAGATTTATAACGGCCGCCCTGAAGCCAACTTTAGTTTTTTTTCGATTTATTTTTATAACAGTGCTTAATTTTTTATAAAGCATAATTAAAACAATACCCTAACCATACCAGGCGCGATCACCACAGCCTTGATGATGCGTGCCGAACGACTGTTTTTAACCCGTATCTGGCGTCCCTCGCGGCCATCGCTCAGGGCTTCTCCGGGCATCTTAACGCTCATGGCCCCTTTACTGGCCTCTATCATTACCTGGTCTCCCTTGTGCACCATGAGGGCGGGCAGAATCAGGTGGCCGTTGATGACGGTGCGCCCCGCCAAGGATCGTTTAGATTGTTTGCCTATCACCAATTCTTTTTTTAGGTAATAACCATTGCGAAGCGATGCTAGGTTGTGTGGCTGATAATCCAGGTGCGCCGCCTTTAATAGCTGCCCCCTGCCGATGGGTTGGTTAAGCACCACCACGGCGGCGAATAACTTAATGTCCACCGGCACGTTTAAAGCCCAAGGGCGGCCGTGGGGGCAGCTGACTTTAATGTGGTTGCGGCCCAGCTTTAACGGGGTGGGCGGGGTGATCACTAAACTGGGCTGGCACAGAGGCAGGTTGAGGCGGCTATCTAGGTAGTGCAGGTCAACCTCATAGCGGTAATCGGGCAGGGACATCTGTTGGGCCATGGCGACCACCTGCTGCCCCAGCGTGTGTTGCAGCGCGTCGTTGAGCTGCTGAAACCAGTCATCGGCGGCCCAAGTCGTGGGGGTAAAAGCCGATAGCAGTAATACAACAAAAACCCTGTGATTCACTGAAATTTGTCCTATTCTCATAGACAGAGTGTCATAAATAGAGAGTCGTGGTTAGACGGCTGTGTGCGTGCTGGTAACTTGAGTGGCGGGCTCGTGTTTCGCTCGTCATGAAAATGACGTTTCACTCGTTAGTCTTGCCATGGTGGTCATGCTGCAAAGGGTATGCCCAGCATGGAAATAATTCATAAAAATTAGCCCCTCAAACTGGCTGTGGGTCTAACAGGTGTGGAGTTGTTTATGGCCGGAGTATTGGATGCCGTCGATCAAAGAACGCAACTGGTGGGCGAGAATCGCCTAGAATTGTTGTTGTTTCGTCTCGGCGGCTCACAAGTCTATGGCATCAACGTATTCAAGGTGAAAGAGGTCTTACAGTGCCCCAGCCTCACCGTCTTACCCATGAGTCACTGTGTGGTGGTGGGGGTGGCGCACATTCGCAACGGTACCATTCCTATTATGGACATGAGCCTAGCCACCGGCGGGCCAGCCGCGGCTGACCCTAAAGCCTGCTTCGTGATCATTACCGAATACAACACGGCCATCCAAGGGTTTTTAGTGTCCGATGTAGAGCGCTTCGTGAACCTTAACTGGCAAGAGATTCATCCACCGCCAAAGGGCACGGGCCGCGATCACTACCTCACCGCCGTCACCGAGGTAGACAACCGCATCGTGGAAATCATCGATGTGGAAAAAATTCTGGCGGAGGTCTCCCCCAGAGATGAGTCCATCAGTGAGGAGATATTAGAGGAGGTTCGCGAGCAGGCCCCAGCAGAAAAACCCCATGTGCTCATCGTAGATGACTCCAAAATTGCCCGCAAACAGGTGAGGCGCTGCCTCGAGGCTCTGGGTGTGGAGGTCACGGCTAAGTGCGATGGTCGTGAGGCTCTTACGCACCTGCAAGAGATGGTGGCGGCGGGCACTAACCCCTCTGAGTTCTATGCCATGATGATCTCTGATATAGAGATGCCAGAGTTAGACGGCTATACCCTCACCACCAGTGTGCGCAGCGACCCTCTCATGAAAGGCATGCATATTATTTTGCATACCTCTTTAAGCGGGGTGTTCAATCAAAACATGGTGCAAAAAGTAGGGGCCGATGACTTCATTGCCAAGTTTAATCCAGATGTGCTGGCATCCAAGGTGGCAGAACAGGTTAAGCATGCGAGTGAAGGCTAACCCTTAGGCATATTACACGATTTCTTGATTCTCAAAGGCATGGCTAGATGGATATTAGCAAATCAGAGTTTGCCGTGTTTCGAGATTACCTAGAGCGTGTATGCGGCATCTTGCTGGGTGACAATAAAGAATATTTAGTGGCCAGCCGTCTGCGTGGCATCATCAAAGAAACAAACCTGCTCTCCATCGACGAACTCGTTAAAAAAATAGAGAGGGATTCGCACCTCTGTGAACGGGTGGTAGATGCCATGACCACCAATGAAACCTTGTGGTTTCGTGATGCTCACCCCTTTCAGATCTTACAAACGCGGCTCTTACCCGAATTATGTGCACGGCAACATGGGGTCGATATTTGGTGTGCCGCCGCCTCCACTGGGCAGGAACCCTATTCCATCAGCATGACCGTCGAAGAGTTTAAACGTAACTCTCCCGGTCAGCGGGTAAGCGTCAAGATGGTGGCCACCGACATATCCAGTTCGGTATTGGCGTCGGCGCGTCAGGGCGAGTACGACCAGCTGGCCCTAGGCCGAGGCATGCCGGCCGATTTATTAAGCCGCTACTTCAGTAAGAGCGAGCACGGTTGGCAAGTGACGGCCAACGTCGCCAGCCGCATACAATACCGCATGCTAAACCTGCTTAACCCATTTTCGTCCCTCGGCCGTTTCGACATCGTATTTTGCCGTAATGTGTTAATTTATTTCTCCGCCGACCTCAAGGCCGACATCCTAACGCGCATTCACCAGGTATTAAAACCCGGTGGCTACTTGTTCTTAGGGGCCAGCGAAGCCTTGAGTGGCGCCTCGCCGTTGTTTGATATGGTGCAGTGTTCGCCGGGCATTATTTATCGTAAAAAATAAGCCCGCGTTTTGTAGGAGGGCACCCCGTGCCCGAAAAGCCACGCAGCAATCGCTCACGGGGTGAGCTCCTACAGATGTCCCAACCATCTTGGTAGGAGGGCACCCCGTGCCCGAAAAGCCACGCAGCAATCGCTCACGGGGTGAGC
>CAJXIK010000102.1 GCA_913054445.1 uncultured Bermanella sp. | reverse complement strand
CGCAGCTTTGTGGTGAACTGGTTGATTCGTAAGGGCGGCATAGAGGGGTTTTACCAGCAGTGTTCACCCGACACCGAGGTGGAGATGTACGGCAAGAAGTTTAAGCCCTGCGCAGAGTTTGACGGCGTATCCTTGCAAGGGAAAAAAAATCTCATCATCTCGCCGAGTGCTCGACATCACGGTTACAACGCTCGCCCCCTGTCGGGTATCTGGGCCCAGGCTCCTTTCCTACATAACGGTTCGGTGCCCACCCTTTACCACCTATTGGTGCCCGCCGAACGCCCCGAGAGCTTCATAAAGAGTCGCCTAGATTATGACAGCAAGTTATTGGGCTTCGCCTGGGACAAACAACAAAGCTTCAGCGAAGGCTACCTATTTGATACCAGCAGTTTTCCCACCTTTAGTAATGTGGGTCATGATCGGGACATCGAGGCAGGGGACAAGGTCTTTAAATTAGATTGGTCTGATGATAAACCCAGCGCCATGGCATTAATTGAATATCTCAAGACGCTATAGGGCGGAATTTAGCGTCAGCACGCTAGTGCGTGCAAGGCGATGGTGGCACAGAATTTAAGTTACGCTAACTTAAATTCCCCCACCATTCCTTCTAACTTATGTGACAGGCTGCGTATGGTGGCTTGCGATTCAGAGATTTGCTGACTGCCAACCTCAGATTCTTGCACAATTCTGGTGATGCTTTCGCCGTTATTCTTGATATCACCTATGGCCACCACTTGGTGTTTGGCGGCTCCCGATATTTCTTTATTGAAGCCTTCGATGCGGCCCACGGTGGCTGTCATCTTGGTTAACTCGACGCCCACCTTCTTCGCTTTGTCTACGCTTTCCTCCACCCGTTCATGACTCTTCTCCATGACCGAGACCGCTAACTCGGTATTTTTTTGCAGCGTCTCGATGATACCCTGAATATCCTGAGTCGAAGTTTGCGTCCTCTGCGCTAGGGTTCTTACCTCATCGGCCACCACCGCGAAGCCACGTCCATGCTCACCTGCACGGGCCGCCTCGATGGCGGCGTTGAGTGCCAATAGGTTGGTCTGTTCGGTGATGCCTTGAATCATGTTGACGATCTCGACAATATTTTCACTGTCTTTCTCGATCATGTGAATGGCATCGACAGACTGCCGAACGTCGCTGGCCAACGCATTGACCGACTGGCCGGAATCTTCCACCGCCACCTCCGCATTGAGGCCAGACGCCACTCCCTCGTTGGCCGATGCCTCGGCCGCCAATGATGCCTCGGTGACATCCGCGGTGGTGCTGTCTATGTCATTGATGGAACTCGCTAGATTAACCACCACCTGTTTTTGACTGACCACAGCGGCCTTCAATGTCGCCTCACTAGCAGCCGACGCCGTAATGGCCGCCGTCAACTCACCTTCGACCGAGGAGATGCCGGTTACTAGGTGGCGTAAGCCTTTCACCATATCGGTAACCGACTGCTGTATCTCGCGAATTTCGCCCATACCGTCATCATCCACTGTGGCCGTTAAATCCCCTACCGAGATTTCCTTTAATGAACTTGAGATGCGCACCAGCTGCGGCAGGATAGCCTGCCGGATATTGAAGATCATCCACATCAAAGACCCCATACTCAGCACCACTATTAAGATCACCACCACCTTGACGAAAGCGGCCGCATCGCGCAGCCCAGTACCAAAAATCTCGGTATTCTCGTGTACAGCAACCAGTAATCCTTTCATATCGAGCAGCTCTGCCGCTGATAAATACTGCGCCGATGAGCCGTTTAGATATTTGTCCATCGCCTCTAGGTCTTTAAGGTCCTTGTTGGCAATATCTAATAGATAGCCTTGACCCAATATGCGAAAAAGCAGTTTCTCTATATCAAAAATGGCCTCGTGAACATTAGTCGGCTGTTCGCTGGCCACCTGGATAGACTGCTGAATGATTTGACGGTTAGCCCTTGATTTTTTCTGTTCTTCGATAACTGACGCTATGGCAAGGACATGCAGGCGCTCGTAGTATGCAAAGTCTGTTACCTTACCCATTAAGCGCACACCAAACAGCACCAGCAACACAATGATGAAGCTCATGCCCGTTAGAAAATTAAATCGCGCCTTCAGTGTGTTTTTCATCGCTAAATTAACACCTCTCTTCCGAAAAATGGCCTTAGGAAAAATGACCTAAGCAATATAAATTTAGCAGATATTATTCAAAAGGCATTCTATGGCGCTGAATTAGCCTTATTTAACGCGACCACTCGCGCTAGGGCGTCAAACAATGCTGGCCATCCTGGCCTTGAAGCCTGCGGGCACTTGGGTCACAGACTGTGTGCTGTAATCAAAAAATAGCATGTTAACCTTGAGGCGGGCAGTTTCCTGTTGACGGCTGTTGTTGTAAATTCGGTAGACAAAATCTAGGTTTTTAGCGGCCATGTTGACCACCGCTAGCTCCACGGTGAGTTGGTCGGCGTAATGGGTTTCGGAGATATACTGTATCTCTGAATGCACCATGATTAAGCCTGCACCTTCGAAGACGATGGTATCGTCGTAACCTAGGCGCTTGATGAAGCGCATCTGCGCCTCTAGGGCGATGGGCAGAACACGGTCTGCCCCCATGTGATTGGCGCTGTTGATATCCGTGAACAACACGCTGTAATCTGTGCTGAAATGAAAGTCACTGGGTAGCTCGATGATTTTTCGACTCATGGTCATCCTTAATAGTAGAGAGATTGATTGGCGCGGATTCAACTGCGAAGTTATGACTTAACGCAGGCGCCTCACTCGTACCGAGCGCCCCTTTAACTTGCCTTCGCTGAGTTTTCTCAGGGCCGCCTTGGCCGCGTCGGTGTGCACCGCCACATAGGCCCAGTTGTCGTACATATTAATCTTGCCTACCTGGCTGCCCTGAATGCCCTGTTCACCGGTGAGCGCGCCGAGAATGTCCCCCGGGCGAATCTTCTGTTTTTTGCCACCATCCAGTTGCAGGGTGGTCATCTGCGCATAATAGATAGGCGTATCTAGAGTGCTCATGCGCGGCAATTCGTCCGTGCTGATGCGCATACTTAAATACTCTTCCAGTATGGTGATGTTGTAGTGCTCTTTTTCCACAAACAGGGTGAAGGCGAGGCCCGAGCTGCCCGCACGGCCGGTGCGGCCAACCCTGTGTACATGTATTTCGGGGTCGCGGGCCATGTGGTAGTTGATCACCGCATCGAGGTTATCCACATCTAGGCCACGCGCCGCCACATCTGTGGCCACGAGGATAGAGGCACTCTTGTTGGCGAAACGCACTAGGGTCTGGTCACGATCTCGCTGCTCTAAATCCCCGTGCAGGGCCACGGCACTGAAGCCTTCGTATTTTAAGTCGTCACATACTTGCTGGCATTCTCGCTTAGTGGCACAAAACACCACGGCGCTTTCTGGGGTGTGTTTAAGCAATAACAAGCGCACCGCCAAGAGGCGATCTGCATCGTCTTTTACCTTATAGAAGTGTTGCTTGATGCTGCTGTCGTCGTGCTTGGACGCCACCTCCACGCGCAGGGGTGAGCGCATGATACGCTGCGCGATGGCCTCAATTTTAGCGGGAAAGGTGGCACTGAATAACAGGGTCTGGCGCTCACTGGGAATGTCGGCAACGATGTTGTCGAGGGACTCCTGAAAGCCCATCTCGAGCATGCGGTCGGCCTCGTCCAAAACCAGCGTGCTGACTCGATCGAGCACTAAAGTGCCCTTGCGCACATGTTCTTCGATGCGGCCGGGGGTGCCCACTATGATGTGAGCGCCGTGTTCTAACGAGCCAATTTGTGGGCCAAACGGCATGCCGCCACACAGGGTCAGCACCTTAATGTTGTGAATGGTGCGCGCCAGCCTGCGGATTTCTTTGGCTACTTGGTCGGCCAACTCGCGGGTGGGACACAGCACGATGCTTTGTACGTAATAGTTTTTAACCCTCAACGCCTGCAACAAACCTAGGGCGAAGGCCGCAGTCTTACCCGAGCCGGTCTTACCCTGAGCGATCACGTCCTTGCCCGCCAAGATGTGCGGTAGGCTTTGCGCCTGAATGTCGGTCATGGTGGCATAACCCAGAGACTTTAGATTCTCCAGCAGGGGAGTCTGTAACGCTAGGGAGGAGAAATCAGATGAGCTCAAGGTGTGATCCTGTCATGACGGGGCAGGCGAATCTGCCCAGGGGAAAACGTCAATTATAGCAGAATAAGGCGCTTTTTAGATACTTGGCTGGGGCACTAACAGGGCACTAATGCCACTAATTCGTGTCGTTGGCTGCCTCCTTGCTGGCCTGCCACTTCACGAGGATACGCTCCAACTGGGTTGGCTCTATGGGTTTACTCAAGTAGTCGCTCATGCCCGCCTCTAGGCATTTTTCCTTATCTCCCTGCATGGCATTGGCGGTGAGCGCGATGATGGGAATGGCTTTATAGCGCTCCCCGCCAGCCCCCAAGCGAATGTTACGGGTGGTGGTATAGCCGTCCATGATCGGCATCTGGCAATCCATTAAGATGAGGCTATAGGGGGTATCGGCGGCGCTCGTGTTCAGCAGGCTCAGCGCCTCCTCGCCGTCGGCGGCCACATCACAAGACAAGCCCAGTTCCTCCAATAAACTCTTGGCCACCTCCTGATTGATGCAGTTATCTTCCACCAGCAACAGTCGCATGTTCTCCACCCAGGTATAGGCGGCGTGCGCATCCACCGGCAACTCGGCACCGGCATTGTCTTGATTGATAAATTGCAGGTAGCCCCCTGCCCCAGCCACAGGCGCATCCTTGAGGGCCTTGGCATCTTCCAAGATCACCGCCAAGGCATCGAACAGGTCGGAGGTGGTGAGGGGCTTGGGGAAGCGGGCACTGAAGCCTTGTTGGCGAAAATGCTGCGCCTCTGTGTGGTCGGCCATGCCGGTCATGATCACCAGTTTCACGGCGTTGAAGTGGGCACTGCTCTTAATGGCGGTGGCCAGCTCGGAGGCCTGCATGTCTGGTAGCTGAGCATCCATCAATACGAGGTCGAAGGCGGGCAGGTCTTTTTGCTGGCGATTGGCCATCATCTTGAGGGCGGTGGAGCCATCGAAGGTCGTCTGCACCTTCGCCCCCCAGTGCTCCAACTGATGACACAGGGAGGCGCGATTGCTGTTGTTGCTGTCCACCAGCAACAGGTTTAATGCCCTCATGTTGAGCATGGGCATGACGGTTCTGGACTGCGCGCTGCCCTGCAACCTAATGCTAAATTCGAAGCAGCTGCCTCCAGTGGCAGGGGCACTCACCCGCACATCCCCCGCCATTAATTCGCACAATTTTTTCACTATGGATAAACCTAACCCCGTGCCGCCGTATTTACGGGTGGTGGAGGCATCCACCTGATGAAAGGCGCGGAACATGTTTTGCTGCTGCTCCAGCGGGATGCCGATGCCGGTATCTTGCACGCTGCAATGAAGGGTTAATTCGGAGCCCTCGCCTTCTTGCAGTTCGGCCCGAATGATGATCTCGCCGTGCTCGGTGAACTTGATGGAATTGCCCACGAGGTTGGTTAATATTTGCAAGACACGGCTCGGGTCCCCCCTCACCATGGACTGCTCGATGCCCACCACATCGAGAATAATTTCTAGGCCTTTTTCCTGGGCCCTGATAGCCATGGTTTCCGCCAGCTCCCCCAGCAGCGCACGCAGATCGAAGTCTAAAATTTCCAGCTCCAGCTTGCCCGCATCCACCTTGGAGAAGTCGAGGATATCGTTGATGATAGATAATAAGGAGTTGGCGCTGGTGCGGGCCATGTTGACTTTTTTCAACTGCTCGGTGTTTAACTTCGATTTAACCAGCAGCGCCAACATGCCCAGCACACCATTCATGGGGGTACGGATTTCATGGGACATGGTGGCCAAGAAATCCGACTTATATTGGCTAGAAAGCTCCAGTTCGTCGGCGTACTCTTGTATCTGTTGCTGAGTGGCGGTGAGGCTGTGATTGCTCTCTTCCAGCTCGCGAGATTTTTCTTGCAGGATAAACGACTGCTGTTCTAGGTCTTTATTGGCAATGTTCATCTTGTCGCGGCTGCTCTCTAGCTGGGCGGTCATAACATTAAACGATTGCGCGAGGCGGCCAATTTGGTCGTGGCTGTCCACCGCGATTGCCTCCGCATAATCCCCGGCGGCCACCCGTTCGGTGGCGTCGGAGAGTCGCTTGAGCGAGCGCAGGATAGTGCGCAATAAAATGACCGCGGTGAGCAGGGCCACCAGTGCGGCAAACAGGGTGCCGAAGACGGTTTGATAGAGGCTTCTGCTGGCGGCGGCGGCGGCCAGCGCGCTGCGTTCTTGGATGAGGGCGCTTTCGACGGCAACAAACGCGGCAATATCCGCGCGAATGGCATCGATGATGTTTTTACCGGTTTCGCGCTCGATGAGGCGCGTCACATCGGCCATGGAGGCCCCGGTCTCATCCAGATTACGGCGCAAGGCAATTTCTGGTTCACCGGCCAACTCGCGCCACAACTCGGTTTTTTCGCGCAGGCGATTTATCTTGGCAATCATAATGTTGGCCGCATAACCGTCATTCACGATGGCGCGCAATGCCTTTAGGTGTTTTTTTACCGCCACCATGCCGTTCACATAGGGCTCTAAAAACTCATCTTTACCGGTAATTAAAAATCCTCGCTGGCCGGTTTCCATGTCGACGATGTCTTTCGAGATGGCCACCATGAGCCGCTGCGCATGGTTATTTTTGGCGGCGATGAAGACCTGCTGGAGTCTTTCTTGCTGGTAGCGAATGCGGTCCAATACGCTCTTGCCAAGCCCCTTACTCAGTACCTGGCCGATCGCCATAAACTTTACTTGGCCTTTATTGACCTCTTGACGCAAGGCAATTTCCGGCTGTGCGGCGGTGGATATCCAGGTATTAATTTCGGCCTCGATGGCGCTGATGTCGGCGCGGGTTTGCTTAACATCGAACGCCTGATTGGCAATATTAATGAGTTCGGAAATGGCCCGCCGCAGGTTTTTGTTACCGCTGTGATAGGGTTCGAGGAAAGACTCATCGCCGGTAATGATGAAGCCACGCTCACCGGTTTCTTGATCCACCAGATACTTCTCGATACTCAGCACTAGGTTAGAGCCTTTAAAGTTGCGCGCCTTGATGAAGTCGGCATTTATTTCCTT
>CAJXIK010000101.1 GCA_913054445.1 uncultured Bermanella sp. | reverse complement strand
TCAACTCCGAAACCCATCAAAAGGCTTCAGAGTCCAGTAACTTAGATTAGAGGTTCGCTATAAAACAGCGCCTTACCTATTTAATTCAATCTAAATACACACTGTCAATCTTCAATTCTGCATTAACCTTAAGGTTAGGAATTCAATGAAACGGCATTCAAATACCCGCTATGAAAGCCCTCTTAGCTATTTGCTTCTACTGCTCACTCATAACGGGCTGCTACGATACACCCGTGTCGCAAGGCTCTAAAGAGATTGAGGTACGCATCACGCAGGACGCAGACACACAAGAATTCAGCGTGTTGTTTGCTGTCCGCTTTGCCCATGCCACCCCCACCCAGCTAAGGTGGGATTTCGGCGATGGCTATCACGCCCAAGGAAGCAGCACCCAACACAGCTATGCCAGTCCCGGCCTATATTTGGCTAGTTTACAATACAGTGACCGAGGGCAAACCATCCGCGAAGACATAAAAGTAAATATTCCAGGGAACAATCGTCAACTGCACATCGGGGCCCGCCAACACTTTGCCATCGACAGCGACCATAACGACCCTAATCTTCCCTTCTTTAGCAACGATCACAGCGCGCAAGCCCTCACGGTTCCCGTCACCTTGAGTGGTTTTTTAATCCAAAGCAACGCCTGCCAAGGGGGGCGTTTATGCCGACAGGGCGACCTCATAGATCGCTACCAGTTCACGCTTGATTACGCAGATGAAATCACCTTGCAAATAATTAGCGGGACGCTGGATGTTGCGCTCACGGCTAACGACGAGAGCCAAGTAACGCACTACCCACAACAAGCTAGCGCCCTCACCATACCCGCTCAATCCCTGGGCAATGGACACTATCAATTGAGTCTATCTCTTACTCAGGAACAGACATCCGCCCGCTATTTATTGAGCATTAATAAGCGACCGTTGCACGCACGGGCACATTATCAACCGGGAAAACTGATTGTTAGCTGGCAAGATCAAACACCGCCAGAATTGGTGGACATCGGCGACCCGCGTTTGGCGCAACTACCCCGTGACAACCTTGTTAGCGCTCGAGATCTATTTTCGAGGCAGGCCAATGTGCGCAGCGTGAGCCTGAACTATTATCGCCAGGCATTTAATGCCGCAGGCCAGATAACCAGCTGGCAGTGGCCCCTAAACTTCCAGGAAATAGATCACCTGTGGCAGCCGTTGCAGGCTCGCGGCCAAGCACCCGGTGAAAATATCACCCTAGCCGTGTTAGATACCGGCATTTTTTCAGCACATCCCAACCTGCAAGGTTTACAACGTCACAGCGGTTACGATTTTGTATCCGACCCGGTCAATGCGGGTGATGGCGATGGCTGGGATAACAACCCCGAAGATCCGGGCGACAGCCAAGGCAGCTTTCATGGAACCCACATCACCGGCATCATCGCCGCGCAACCTCCCCAACAAGAATCCTCGTCTCCCTGGGTGCAAGGGTTGGCCTGGGGGGTCGATATCATGCCGCTGCGCGTGTTGGGCTTAAACGGCGGCACCAGTTTTGACCTAATTCAGGCCTTACGCTATGCCGCTGGTCTAGCTAATCGCAGCGGACGGCGACCGCTTAAACCCGCCGACATCATCAACTTAAGTTTAGGTGGCCGTCAATTCAGCGCCGCAGAGCAAGCCACACTGGATGCCGTCATCGACAGCGGTGTCATCGTGGTGGCGGCGGCAGGCAATCAAGCCCGTGGTCAGGTAAATTTTCCCGCCGGCTACCAGCATGTCATCGCCGTGGGGGCACTGACCCAAGAAGGACAGGCAGCCTCCTATGGCAACCACGGCCCCTACCTAGATTTAATGGCCCCTGGTGGCGAATGCCTAGATATTGTGTGCTCTCAGGGTATCTACGGGCTAGGCGCTCGCGCCCCATCGCCCGACCACGAATACCAGGCGAGCTGGCATAACCTGGCTGGCACGTCCATGGCCAGCGCCCATGTGAGCGCTATGCTCGCCATCTTGCGCAGTGACTTGCCGGCATTGGATAGCCATGCGCTGCACGAGCTCATATCCCAACGCCAGATAAACGCCCACGACAACGCGCTAGGCTTCTCTGCGAGAGTGGGCTGGGGCAGCCTAGACAGCGCCAAGATGATGACACTACTGGATACTAGCCCGCTGGATCATGGCCAAGTATGGAGCGAGCACACGACGGTATTCTTAAACAAGGATGAGAGCCGAACTCTGCCCCTCACATTCAGAGGGCCGCGCCCACGGCATGCACTTGAGTTAAAGTATGACACCGCCTACCTAGAGGTATCGTTGCAGCAAGACAGCCTTAATATTCGTGCCAAACGCACCCTAGATCGAACACAGGCATTGATCATAAGCGGCATTGAAGGGCATTATTTAGTGATCAATATCCACGGCAAAAACACTCAACCAAGCCCCCTCATCATGCAACACCTGTATCTCACGCTAACGGATGAAACCTATGACGGCCCAGTGAGACGAGCAGCCAAGCAAGGCAGCCAGTGGCAGGCTTATGTTCCCAGCGGCATAGAGCACGTTATTCAAGCTAGCTCAGACCTAGATTATGACGGGGTATATTGCGAACCTGGAGAATTTTGTGCCATCGGCGAATTAGGCAATCTGCCAACGGGTGAGGTTCAGTTATGGGGTAAGTTGTTAAGCCATTAACGGGATAATTAAAGTAATCTTCACATTAAATAACAGCTTTAGATTATTCTCGAATTAAGGCGCTATTCTTCTAGCCTATCCCAGTGGTGCCCTTTACATTGGCAGAAGGTTTCCGACGAGGTGCAGTGTATGCAAACCATTAACCCCATGGTGATGACCATCGTTCAACAAATCATGATCAATGAAAATGACACCGATGCTTGGCGCCGCAACTTGATCCAAAACCACATATTTGAAGCCCAAGAGGCGAAAGATTTAAGTGAGCGAGAAATCTCACTCATTCACCATGCCATGCTAGTACAACGTTTCCAACGCATGAGCAGTGACCAGCTCTTGGAGCAAACAACCCAGCATAACCTGCAATATCATATTAACTTCGAAGCCGACGAACTCCAGGCCGGAGCCGTCTGTTATTAATCACTCCGCCCTCAGCAACTGGCTCGCCATGGATTTGGTGGTGAGCCCTCTCAGGCGGTGAACACATCGTCGAGGTGATTGAGATAACATACGCGCACCACACGCACACTCTCCTCTCTGATGCTGGCGGCCAATTCCAGCTTATTCTTGCCCAATAAATAATCGGTCAGCTGTAAAAAGGTCGCCCTCAGCTCCGTGAGCGTCTTCTCCATGAGATTCCCGGAGTGCTGTTTAGCAGAAATGAGGCTCAACAGGCGAAAGTGGGCATGGCTGTAGTAATATTCGGCCTCCTTGTGGCGGCCAAAGCGGCTGGAAGCGTGGGCGCTGTTATGACAAGAGATGACGAACAGACGCACTACCTTCCATAGTTGCTTGTGCTCTTTTTCAAGCCAAGGCTCCAGCAGCTCTACCGTGTGACTAAAACCACGACTCGCTTCTTTATACTCACCCCTGTGGTAGCAAGCATCTGCCTGCAGCGTGTAGAATTCCCACTTATTGAGCACATCCTGAATGGTTTGCTTGCTGGCCACGGTCTATTTCTCCTCAACACCTAAACGATAATGATTATCATTAAAGTACGAGAGCCCATCGATGTCAAGCTCGCCCATCACCACTATGTGAGTGTATTATGAATTTCCCTGAGCTGTATTTACCACTAAAGTACGCCCACGTGTCCCTCGTGGCCATTAGCATCGGCTGGTTTATCCTCCGCGGCGCATTAAAAATATTTGGCCCACAGAGGGTGAGTAGCAGCTGGTCTCGCCTGGCGCCCCACTTTATCGACGCCCTATTACTGAGCAGCGGCATCGGCCTAGCCCTGCTGATTCAGCAGTACCCTATTAGCCATCACTGGCTCACGGTAAAGATGTTTTTATTGGTGGCGTATGTGGTGCTTGGCATCAAGACCATGAGGAGTACGCGGCCCAGACAACAGCGCGTTTATTTTGCCGCCGCCGTCCTCTGCGCACTATTGATGGTGACGGTGGCCAGCAGTCATTAGGCGTGTTGTGTTTAGGGTAAGCAACTTAGACTAGACTTGCGCGCTACTGGCGAGCCAAGCGACCCACCCTGTTGCCTGCCACTAAGGGCTTTAAACTGCGGGTGGGATTAATATCTAGCCCGCCACGGCGCGTATAACGAGCGCTCACGATTAACTCTGAAAAATCCCCTACTTGGCACAGGTCGCAGAATATTTGCTCGACACAGTGCTCATGAAAATCATCGTGATTGCGATAGCTGATGATGTATTTCAAGAGCGCAGCCGGGTCAATCTCACTGCCAGTGTATTGCACCACCAGCGTCGCCCAATCGGGCTGACTGGTGACTGGGCAGTTCGATTTTAACAAATGGCTGTTTAGAGTTTGCGACACCACATGGTCACTGACCTTCAACAGCGCGGCATTGGGCGCAAAGTCGTGCACCTCGATGTCCAACTCATCGATGTTATCCCCCAGCTCGGCCTGCGCCAGGGGAAAGGCATCCACCGCACATAATTTCACCTCAATTTGGGCACCAAATCCGGCCGACAGGTCTTGCAACAGTAAGCGCGTCACCTCTTCGCTGCTGGCTATGCGCGTGTTATTAAAGCTGTTGAGATAAAGCTTAAACGATTTGGACTCCACTATATTTGTGGAGTCGGCCGGAATTAAAAATTCGGCGATGGCCACCTGCGGTTTGCCCTTGAGGTTTAACCAAGATAGCTCGTAGCCGGTCCACACATCCTCACCAAAGAAAGGCCGCTCACCCTTGGCCTTGTTTACGGGTAGATTCAGGCGGGCACGGTTAGCGCTGCGCGCGATGGGAAAGAGCAGGGATTGATCATAGTTGGATACATACTGGGTTGCTTTACCTAACAACAGATCATCGTTATTCATAGACGAACTCATGGGCGAATTCCTTTACCGCGATTCAGCAAGCGCATGCTGATATAAAATAGAACTAAAATAATACTGATTAAAATGCCGTAACAGGTGGCCAGACTCACATCGCTGACCCCCAACATGCCGTATCGAAAGCCGTTCACCATATACAATATGGGGTTAAATTGTGACACCAGCTGCCATTCACTGGGCAGTAAATCGGTGCTAAAAAATACCCCACCCAAGTAACACAAGGGGGTTAACAAGAAGGTCGGCACGATGCTGATGTCATCAAACTTATTGGCATACAAGGCATTAATAAAACCGGCCAAGGCAAACAATACCGAGGATAAAAGCACCACACTGCTCAACACCCAGATATTAAAGACCGTCACCTCGGTAAAGAAGAGCGCCACCCCGGTCACTATGATGCCGGTCATCAAGCCGCGCGCCACACCGCCAAAGACAAAACCAGCCAAAATAACGTTATTGGGCAAGGGTGCCACCAGTAATTCCTCGACACTGCGTTGAAACTTATTGCTAAAGAAAGAGCTGGCCACATTGCTGTAGGCATTATTGATCACCGACATCATGATCAAACCCGGCATGATGAATGACATGTAGCTGATGCCCGACATCTCGCCGATGCGCGAGCCGATTAAGCTGCCAAATATAATAAAATACAGGGTCATAGTGATGGCGGGAGGCAACAAGGTTTGCTGCCAGATGCGCATGAAACGGCGAATCTCTTTCATCAAAATGGTGGTAAACGCAATGCGGTGCAGCTGGATAAATGTCAGCATGATTATTTCCTCACTAGGTCCACAAACAGGGTCTCGAGACGGTTAGATTTGGGCCGAATGGAACTCACCAAGAGATTGGCCTGACTGAAAGCCTGAAACAATTCGTTGATGGCCACCCCCTTCTTCACCTCCACCTCGAAACAGCTGTCGTCGAGCCAGTGCAAAGGCACAGACGTCAGCTTAGGACGCTGCGGATAGGGCTGAATCAGATCCACCACCAGAGTTTGCTGCTGTAGTTCCTGTAATAATGCGCGGGTGCTGGTGTTTTTTACGATGACCCCATGGTTAATAATGGCAATATTTTTACACAGGCTCTCGGCTTCTTCGAGATAATGGGTGGTGAGGATAATGGTCACCCCCTCTTGCTCGTTGAGTTGCTTGAGGTAGTGCCACATGCTTTGTCTCAGCTCGATATCCACCCCGGCGGTGGGCTCATCGAGGATCAAGACCCTAGGGTCATGCACGAGGGCCCGGGCGATCATCAGACGCCGCTTCATGCCCCCAGATAACATCCGTGAGGGTATATCGCGCTTATCCCACAGGCCCAAGGCCTTGAGATATTTCTCGCTACGACGCTTAGCCTGCTGATAGGGAATACCGTAATAGCCCGCCTGAGTGATGACGATATCTTGCACTTTTTCGAACTGATTAAAGTTAAATTCCTGGGGCACCACCCCCAGCAGGCGCTTGGCGGCATAGACATCGCCGCCACCATCGCCGTCGAGAGTATGGCCAAACAGGCTAACTTGGCCTTGGCTTTTATTAACCAGCCCCGAAACGATGCCCAGTGTGGTAGACTTGCCCGCACCATTGGGCCCCAGCAGAGCAAAGAAATCACCCTGGGCCACTTGCAAGTTAATGTCCTTCAAGGCCACAAAGCCGTTGCCATATACCTTGCCAAGACCCGAAATACTCAGCGCCGGCCCAGAATAATTCTCTAATAAGCTCATTAAATTATGTCTAATCAAATCTATAATGCTCGCCATCATACTCTTATTTTACTAAAAGATTTCCTCGGCTTATTGCAACAGGGTTCTCCATTTAATCAGGAGCCCATGCCCAGCGATGAACAATCCTTTGTCGACCAATTGCAAGGCTTGATCGCCGCCCTGCAAGATCCAGCGGCACAGGCCTGCTTTGACGGACAAGACTGGCTAAACCGCTTATTTCGCAACTTCCCCACCCTCGCCCCCCACTTGGGCCGCGAGGTATTATGGTATTTTGGGGGAGATGCCCTGCACTTCATGCCGGACGCAGAGATTGCCAAGTTTCAATTGCTCGAAGAGGCGCTGTATCAGGCTGGAGAGGACTTTGATTATATGGCCACTAAGGTCGCCATCTTTTCAAAAGATTCGTCCTAAACGCAAAAAAGCCAGTGCAATGCACTGGCTTTTATAATTTGGAGCGGGAAACGAGATTCGAACTCGCGACCCCAACCTTGGCAAGGTTGTG
>CAJXIK010000100.1 GCA_913054445.1 uncultured Bermanella sp. | reverse complement strand
GAGGTCATTAAATAAACCAGCCACTTTGTAGGAGGCCACCCTGTGGCCGACCCTGAGATAACTTAAAACGCTAACTCGGCGCTGACATAAACGTGTGTTTTATCGTCATAAGTATTCTTCGGGTAGAGGAGAGGCCCATCATCTATACGGTATTGCAGTGTCGCGCTAAGGTTTAAATGATATTTCTGATCCAGCGCAAAGTCATGGGCTAGGTATAGATCGAGCCTTGAGAAGGTAAAGCCGTGTCCATCGTTCTCTTGCTTGTTCCAGTTTTCCACATGATAGAGGGTGCTGGAAAACTGGCTGCCTTGCTGGAAGCTGTGCATCCAGCTTAACGAACCGCTGCGATCGGCCGACAGCCGCACTTCAAGGTTTTTATTTTCATTATTTCCCAAGAAATCATTGTCTGTGTCTATGTAGGCGGCAGACAGCATTATTTTATTGGCAGCGTCCCAGTTTACGGTGACTTGTCCTTCGATGCCCTGCATGACTAAGCGATTGTCGTTACTGAGGGGTTGGGCATGGTTGAGGCTCTCCGAGATTAAGCTGCTTAACGCTTCATGAAATAACTTAATATCGATCTGCGTAGCTAAGGATGGAAGCACGGCAAAATAGCTGATTTCTTTGCTGTAAATTTTCTCACTGGCGAGTATATCGCTGGCGGCTTCACCGAACGGTAAAGAGATTGAGTTAGCCGTGCCGTCTACATTACGCATGATAAAAATGAGCTGGCCATCTTGTTCAAATAAATCTGGGGCACGTATGGCCTGTGAATAAATGAACCTGAGGGTCTGTAATGGCGTTAATGATATATTTAAGGCGACACGCGGTGAAAAAAACGGGCCGTTGAGTTCATCATCCTCATACATGGCTCCAATATTCGCGGTGTAGTTCTGCGCAAAGGTGTATTCAATGTTGCTAAATAGGCTTGCGTTAAGGTTGTCACTGCGACCGCCGTTGTAGGTTTCGGATTTAAATTCATCTAGACGCAGGCGCATGCCGGCAACGGTTCTTAACTGGTTACTCCATATCGAGGTGTGTTGCAGCTCAATTTCAGACTTGTGTTCATCCAGGTTTTTATTAAGGTCGCCACAAAACAATGCCTCTTTATTTTCATCGAGCAGGCAGGCATGCCACTCTTGGGTGCGTATGAATTTGTGGCTATACACTTGTAAATGAGAAAACTGCGAGGCCGAAGATTCGTAATTTAATTTATGCCAAATGAAGGTGTCCTCGGCATCTATGTCTTCCTCGCTATTATATTTTAGCTCGTCATCATGCAGTTGGCGCTGCAAGTTAGTACCGGTTTTAAAGCCCGCCTGCCATTCCATGCTCGTCTGCGCATCTAATTGGGTAAAGGTGCGCAGCCAGCTATGGCGGGAATTTATAGTGTCTCGGTTGTCGCGGATGCCCTCGGCTAGGGTATCGAAGCCGCTGTCTTGTTTATGGGCTAGGGTCCAGCGCACGCGGGTGTTGCCCACGCTGGTTGAATAATTTACATATTGATCTGCTACCCCTAGGCTGCCGCTGCGCACTTTTAAGGTTATGCCCTCGCTGTCCTGTGGATGCTTAGTGATAATGTTAATGGTGCCTAGGTAAGAGTTGGCACCATAGCTGGCCGAGTTGGGGCCGCGAATAATCTCGATGCGCTCTATGTCTTCGATGGCCAAAGGGATATCGTTCCACTCCACCCGCGCCAGCCCAGGTTTAAAGACCGAATGACCATCGATGAGCACCTGTAAGCGCCTGTGTTCGGCGGCTTGGGTGCCGTGATAACTCACCGCAGGGGCCTTATTACCAAAGCCACTGTGGTAACCCACTAACATTCCCGGCACCAGCCGAAAAATATCTTCGATATCTTTAAAGCCCAGGGCGGCAATGATGTGGCTGTCGATTACCGTGACCGAGGCGGGTGCATCCAATTGCGATTGTCGTAAGCGTGAGGCAGTCAGTACCACCGGAATGTCGAAGTCTTCCGCCGCGAAGGGCTGCTCGTCTGGGGCCGAGTGATCAGCACCCATGGCAAAGGCGGCAACGCAGAGCAAGGCAGCCAGCGTGGTGAGCAGCTGCTTAATTATTTTGTGTCGCATAGTGTTACCGGGTTCTGCTTATAGTTAGGAGTCCTTTCCGGTGAAACATCTTTTTCGAATGGCACAGTTTAAAGGTGTCTAGTGTTTGAAGTGGTTCGCATCTTAAAGAATAAATCGTGATATAGACACCGTTTGTGCTGAATCATTGGCGGAACAGTAATAGGCCCAGTGTCTGCTCAGGCTGGCGTATTGGCGTCTGCTGTCTATAGTCTATCCATGGCCGACTAATCATTGCTGTGGGGGCGCTATCATGCATTTTGAAACCGGTATCTTGGTCTTGGTCTTTGTGGTGATGTCACTGGTCATCGGTGCCTTCACCCGCGATGCCCTTAAAAACACGCCCATCCCTTATTCTGTGGCCTTGCTGATCATCGGGCTGGCCTTAGGTCTAGTGCAACGCAGCGGTTTTTTGGCGGAGCACAGCCCGTTGTTGGAGCACACAGTCATCATGGTGGCGGACATTAATCCCCACCTCATCCTCTGGTTATTCTTACCCATTCTAATTTTTGAAAGCGCCTTCGCCCTCGAGGTACACCTGTTTCGTCGCATCTTCTCGCAAATTGCCTTGCTGGCGGTGCCGGGCCTCATGGTGGCCACCGCCATTACCGCAGTATTGGTGAAATACATCTTCCCCTGGGACTGGAGCTGGCCGGTGTGTTTCATGTTTGGTGCCCTCATCAGTGCCACCGACCCGGTAGCGGTGGTGGCCCTGCTGAAAGAACTCAGCTCGCGTAAACGCCTAGAAACTCTCATAGAAGGAGAGTCCCTGTTTAATGATGGCACCGCCATCGTGTTCTTCATGTTGTTTCTCGGCATGGTGGTGGCACCCGATCAGGCAGAGTTAAGCCCGCTGCTGATCACCTGGGATTTTTTGCGGGTGGTGCTCATGGGCACCTTTATCGGCGTGGCGTTCGGTGCGCTGGCCATCGCCTGGATAGGGCGGGTGTTCAACGATCCCATGATCGAAATCACCCTCACCATCGCCGGTTCGTTCCTAGCCTTCATGGTGGCCGAGAGCGTTCACGCCTCTGGCGTGGTGGCGGTGGTGGTGATCGCGTTGATGTTTGCCAGCATCGGGCGCACTAAAGTGTCCCCCGAGGTAAGCGGCTTCTTACATCATTTTTGGGAGATGATGGCGCACATCGCCAACACTATTATCTTCTTGTTGGTGGGCACCTTAATCGCAGGTCGTGTGCAGCTGGATAACCTAGACATGTGGCTGGCTCTGGGCATTCTGTATGTGAGCTTGCAATTTATTCGCGCCTTCTCGGTCATGGTCTTCATGCCCTTGCTTAAGCGCATCGGCATCGGCATTAACCTGCAAAAATCTACGGTATTAGTGTGGGGCGGCCTACGGGGCGCGGTGTCCTTGGCACTGGCACTCACCGTGGCACAAAATGAATTAATCCCCAAGGCAATTGGCGATCAGGTGTTGTTTCTGTGTGCCGGTGTGGTGGTATTAACCATGTTGGTCAATGGTGGGAGTATGGGCTGGGTCTTGAAAAAGCTCGGCCTGAATCGTTTACCTGAGGCCAAGCAGGCCACCGTGGACAAGGCCGGAGGGGAGGTGAGTAAGACCCTGTCGGGATTGCTGCCTACTATGATGGAAGACGATTTCTTAAAGGGGGCCGACTGGGAGCGCGTGAAGGAATCCTCGGGCATTCAGGCGGTGAGCGAATTGGCCGAGCCCGAACAGGTCAGCGCAGAAGACATGGCGGTGGCGTATCGGCGGCGCTTGCTCGAGACCGAACGCAAGCATTACTGGACACAATTCGAGCACGGCACCATAGGGGCGGGGGCCACTAAAAAACTGGTGGACTCGGTGGAGCATGCCCTAGATGGCACGCCCACCATCGCCCCGCGCCATGATCTAGCCCAGCTGTGGGATACCCCGCCCCTGTTAAATGCCTTAAAGAATATCAAGGGCATGAAGAAGCTGGCCCTGAAGATGAGCTTTAACCGCCTGTCCTTAAGTTACGATGTGGCACGGGGTTTTATTCAGGCTCAGGATGAGCTGGAGTCCCATGTGGACGACCTGGCCCCCAGCGCTCGTGAGGCGCAACGGGTACATGATCTAGTAAAGCAAAACAAGATAGCCACCCTCAAATACATCGAGAGCCTGCGCGAAACCTTTCCCGAGGTGATACGGGGCCTGGAAACCTATTCGGCCACCCGTTTGCTGCTGTATCGCGAGCGGGCGGTCATCGCCCAGCAATTGAAGCAAGCGGTGCTCGATAAGCCAGAGGCCGAGCGCATGATCATGGATGTGGAGATGCGCATGGAGGCGTTAAACCGCGTGCCTAACCTAGAAAGCTCAGTGTCTGGTGATCGTCTCGTTAGGCAGCTGGGCTGGCTGCAAGCCTTGCCCGAGGTCACCCAGGAAAAACTGAGCGGCATCATGCAACATGCCATCTACAACACAGGGGAGGATATCGCCAAGAACGGCAAGGCCTTCTGTGCCCTCGGCATCATTACCCGGGGCACAGTAGAGATTGTGCGCGAGCAGGACGGCAAGATCATCAAGAGTATATTGGGAGCGGGCGAGAGCCTAGGGGCCATCTCGTTGCTGTCGGGTTTTTCTGCCGACAACGTCAAGGCCATTTCCTTGGTGGACATTCAATGGTTGCCAGGCGAAAAAATGAAACCCATCTTGGCCAGCGACCCGGAGTTGTCCCAGGCCATCGGCAAGATGATGTTGTGACTACTGATTTTCCAGGGTCATATAAACCAGAGTTTGGTTGAGTAATTGGTAGGCCACCTCACCAAATACGATGGGGCCAGTCAATGCACCGGTCTTCTTGCCTTCCAATTCTGAGTAGACAAAATTTAAGATGCAGTTACAGCTAAAGGCAGAGTTAGCGGATTCTTGCGTATCGATGGCCTGGTTAAACTCGCTAACATAATCGGCTACTGGGTTGGCAAACTGGTACTCCACCTCGCTAAATACCGGCGCATAGAAGTCAACATCCTGCGCATTGACGGTTTGTACGCTCACGTTAACATTGATGCCACTGTAGTCGGCCACTAAGGGCAGGCGAGTATCTATGTGGTTGCTGGTTAGGAACTCGCTGAAGCTGGTCTCTACGCCGTCTACCTTACAGCTGTCCACGTTAAAGCCGGTATCTGGGAAGGTGATCTTAGGGCCGCTGCCTTGCTCAAACAAGTTAATGATGTGGATGTTGGCAAATTGACTCTCTGGCAGGGTGACGTGCATGGCCACCGCTTTATCAGCCATCAACATGCCGCCCGGACCAAACACGGTCTTGGCTTGCTGGCTCGCTACGTCATCTAGGTGAACGCCGGCGACCCAGCCGATGATGGGGGAGAAAAACATGTTGGGGAAGCCGGGGGCGTTCTGTGCGTACTCGCTGTGTACCTCGGAAGCGGCTGGAAAAATGGTGATGGTGAAGCCATTTTGCGGCGCGTCTTGGGCGATGCGAGAGATGGAGTTAGCATCGTAGGGGGTGATACGCGGCTGAGCGCAGCCCTCGATGGAATGAACAAAAATGGTGTCGCGACTCACCACGCCACCGCCTGGCCCCATAAAGTAGGGGATGCTGCCACCGATCCAGTTGCCGCTGGGCAGTTGCCTAAGAATGGTTTCATCGGCCGCGATGATTAAAAATTCACCCGCTGAAATTTTCTCATTCACGCAGGCTAAGTCTAGGGTTTGGCTGTTAATCGTTACTTTTTCTGACATCTTGCTTCTCTTAGCTGGCAATGGCGAGTTGTTGTTCAATTTGGCGTAATTCGTTTTCGAGCATGCGTGAGTTACGCGAGAAATACTGGCGAATTTGCGCGACCGCTTCCGATGTATTCTCGTTGGAGCGAGCTTTCACCAATAACAATTTAAAGGCCATTTGCTGGGACTCGATGTTGAACTGGCCATCTAGCAGGCGCGTCCAAACTGGGCTGTCTTCGCCGGGAATGCTTTGCTGGGTACTGACTTCGCCCATTTGATTCACGATGCGAGAGATGGACTGCAACTCGGGTTTCAGCTTGGCCATGTTTTTCTTTAGATAGAAAAGCAGCTCTTTGGCAATCTGGTGTTTGTCGTGGTCGCTGTTGTCGCCTTTACGGTAGAGGCTCTTAAGCTGAGTGATGTAGAGGTTGAGCCCGGTATTTTTGCTGAGTAGGTCGATGTTACCGGTGAGGATATTATTCCATATGGGGTGCTCGGCGTTTAATGATATGCGCTTGTTGCTCTTCTTGGCCTTAACCTCTGCTGCTGGCGCTTGCAGGTTGACGCCAACTTGAGCGTACTCACTCTTTAATTGGCTGCGGTATTTAATAAAGAACTGGCGCAGGGTCGCCACCGAATCCTGGATGACACTGGGGTCCTGTTTGTTGTTGGCATAGGTCAGCTCTAGGCGCGCAATTAAAAACTTTAAGGGTGCTAGGTTGGTCTTGAAGCTGATCTCATGCTTGATGATGGCCCGCCAAACGGGGTCGGTTTCCAGGGGGAGCAAATTTTGCGCCTGCTGATCCTGCTGAGCATTATCTGCATCGCCGATGATCTGCGCGATGAGCTGACGATCGACACCGGTTAAGGCGCTGATGGTTTCGGCATCCAGTTTCTTGGAGGCCGCCAATAAGATGGTCTGTTGCAGCTGGGAGGTGTAGTTAGAGTCTTGCGCACCCAAGAAAGCGGGGGGGTTGAGCGTGCGGCTCCGGGAAAAGATGCTGGCGCTGGCGGCGATCTCGATGACGGTACTAAAACGGCCGGTCTTACTGTGATGCCAGCTTATTTTGTTATCCGTGGACTTTTTGATGGGGCTGGAAAAAATACCGCGTACCTTACTGGAATGCTCTTCCAGCAACACAGTGAGCACTTCTTGCTCGCTGTCGATGACCATATCTTTCACTCTGTAGGGGGCATAGACGCCCAATAAATGCGCTATTTCCCGCCGGTTTAACTTGTCCATCTATGCCCCTTTTTGTGTTTTCTTCAATAGGATTAGTTCCTATTCATTGTAACCCAAAAGCATTAGACTGTAAAAGTGTATAACCAAATGGACTAAGGGTTATTGCTAATACCCCCACGGGAAAGTTTGGTTGTATGGGTGAATTTTAATTAGATATTAGGGACGAAATTAATGTTAAGCAGTACTTTATCCA